>NZ_JAUBTL010000079.1:0-27157 GCF_036702475.1 Microcoleus sp. D2_18a_B4 | reverse complement strand
ATGACTAATGACTAATGACTAATGACTAATGACTAATGACTAATGACTAATGACTAATGACTAATGACTAATGACTACTTTTCCTAATCAAATGTCAGAAATTTTTGCTCAAATTACAGTCGAAGAATTAGCTCGCCAATTAGCAGAAACCAATGCTGAGAAATTGCAGCTTGTAGATGTGCGGGAACCTCACGAAATTGAACTCGCGGCGCTGCCGGGATTTGTAGCTTTTCCGTTGAGCGAGTTTGCCGAATGGTCTGGTGAAATTGACGCTAGACTCGATCGCGACACAGAAACCCTAGTTCTGTGCCATCACGGAGTGCGATCGGCTCAAATGTGCCACTGGTTAGCCACTCAAGGATTTACTAACGTTAAAAATATCGTTGGTGGTATCGATGCTTACTCAATGGTGGTCGATCGAACCGTCCCCCGCTATTAACATCAAATCCAGTTCTTAACTATCGTTTTCTTCAGAGTCCGCGCGGGCGGACTTTGTATGTGTAGAAACGAATTATATTCCCCCGGAACTAGCTAATTAACAGCAGCAAATCGAAAATTTAAAAGCGTACTCATAGTGAGCCGATCGCGCCCGTGCCTTTTCGAGTCATAAAGAGCCTCATCAGCCGCCAGTACCAGCGTTGCTGCATCATTTTCCGGCCCCGGAACAACGCTGGCAATTCCCAAACTAATCGTTACCACAGAATTAGGTAGACAGTCAACAGTCTCCGGGTTAAACACAATATTCAAAGCTTTCACTTTCGCTCTAATTTGTTCGGCAACAACCACAGCCGCCGACGCATCAGTTTCAGGTAAAATCACAGCAAATTCCTCGCCCCCGTAGCGAGTGGCTACATCAGCAGGACGCTGGAGCGATCGGCGAATTGTCTGAGCTACCGATCGCAAACACTCATCTCCTGCTTGATGTCCGTAGGTATCATTATATATTTTGAAATAATCGAGGTCGCACAAAATTAAAGATATCGGAGACCCCTCACGAGCCATGTGTTTCCATTCCGCTCGCAAGCAACTATCAAAATGCCGTCTGTTACCAATTTGAGTAAGTTCGTCCACATTCACCAAAGCTTGCAGCCTTTGATTTTCCTGCTGCAACTCCTCAAAACCAACCACCGACAACTTGTCCTCGCACAAATTTTCCCCTTGAAAATACAGGCGATATAATTCGCAAGACAAACTACAGTTATTTCCCTCTAATTTGATAAGTCCCATGCTGTCTAACTGATAAGCCATCACAGGTTCGAGGTAAATGCTATTTTTAGCATCGACAACTTGTTGGAATGCGGAGGCTAGTTCTGGCTGCTGTTGAATGGCGATCGACTGATTTTGCAAGTAGTCGCTATAAATTCCGCTGTGAGTAGGAGCTGCTGTTAAAAGTTCTGCCAACTCGGCTCGCCCCAGTTCCTCCCTAGGCTCATCCCGATCGACGGATAGGCGATTTTGTTGCAAAATTGCCAGGTGATACAGGGCTAAATGCACTAAATAAGGATGCCCGCCTACCATGTTCATTAATTGCTCTATCGGAGCGCTATCGCTCCATTTCAGTCCGTGTCTGCACGCCAAATCTTGAACTTGTTCAGCAGTAAATTCTGATAGTTTAATCGGCATTCCTACATTAAAGGGAGATTGATTAAGATTTAAAGCAATATAAATTTCTGTCGAATGAATGACAACGATGCGGAGTTTTTGCCAAGTTTTGCTAGCGCGAGCTTGTTCATACCAAAAACGGATCAGCGAAAGAAAATCTTGAGCAATGTTTGTGCGTTCAAATACTCGATTTATTTCGTTGACAACCAAGACAATGGGACTGTCAATTAGTTCGAGCAAATAGTTCTCAAAGTAAATAGTGCAGCTTACCTTGCTGCCCATATCTTCATCCCAGAATTCATCAATATTTGGTTCGAGTTTGAGTTGCCGAGCGACATTGGCACAAAACCAGCGCAAAAATTTATCTAAACTAGCAAAAACCGCTGCGTCGGCTTGCTTAAAGTCTACAGTTACTGTGCGGTATCCACGATCGACTGCCGCGTGAATTATCCGCAGCATCAGCGAACTTTTGCCCATTTTTTTTGGAGCTTTAATGCGAACGAGGCCTCCGGGTTTGCTAATTTCTGCACAGGCCAGGGCTTCGGCCCCTGAACGATCAATATAAAATCGAGAGTCAAGCGGTATGGGGCCGCCGGGAAAATCTAGGTCGGCAACTGTTTGGATCAAGTTTGGTGATTTTTGGAGTCCTGCCATAGTCCTTGCACAAGGCGATACCCTGACCAAAAAAATGGGATACAAGCCTCCCCCTTCTAGGGGGACTTTCGGTTCGGAATTTCTCCGAGAGGTTTTTGAATAAACAGCACGGCATTTATTCAGGTTGGCTCTAAAATGATTGTATGTTAAATCTCACCTACGAGTACAAGCTCATTCCTACCGACGCGCAACGCCAAACTTTCGACCAGTGGCTCAATACTTGCCGCAAGGTCTACAACTTTGCATTGCGAGAACGAAAAGATTGGGTTAATTCTCGTAAGTGTGATATCAACTCGTGCAGCATGAAGCAGGAATACATTATCCGTGCTGATGCACCGCGTCCAACCTTTGCGCGCCAATGCAAATCATTGGCAATCGCAAAGAAGTTAATTCCTGAGTTGAAACTGCCTCACACCCATGTCTTGCAGCAGGCGTTGCGCCAACTAGAGGCAGCGTTTGTGGCGATGTGGGAACGAGGACACGGTTTCCCTAGATTCAAAAAACGGATGCGCTCCGTAGTGTTTCCTCAATTGAATCTAGAATCCGTTAAACGGTTTGATGGGGCCGATTGGGTCAACCTACCCAAGATTGGGTTAGTTAAAATACACCTGTCGCGTGCAATCCCTCAAGGGTTTGATGTCAAGCAAATTCGCGTTGTTAAGAGGGCTTCTGGCTCCTCGGCCATGCTCACTTTGGAATGTGATGTCGCAGTACCTCAAGCCTCACCTTCAGGACATGGATTAGGGATTGATTTAGGGTTAAAACATTTTTTGGCAACTTCTGATGGTGAATTGATTGATAGACCTCGATTCTTTGTGGATGGACAACGCAAGCTGAAATTGCTGCAACGTCAACTCAAGCGCAAGAAAAAAGGCTCTAGAAAGTTTCGTCAAATTCATCACCAAATAGCGAAGCACCACGAATACATCTCGAACAGTCGCTCATACTTTCATTTTAAGACCGCACATCATTTATGCGACGCAGCCCAAACAGTATTTGCTGAGGACTTGAACCTCAAAGCAATGTCAGCCGGAATGCTGAGCAAACACACGCTTGATGCAGGGTTTGGTCAGTTCCTGAATATCTTGGGTCATGTTTGCTTTAAGCGAGGTGCATACTTTGCAAAAGTAGACCCCAACGGAACAAGTCAAACTTGTCCCTTATGTCAAACTCATACAGGCAAAAAAGAACTATCCGAACGGGTGCATAGATGTCAAACGTGCGGCTATGAAACGAATCGAGATGTTGCAGCCGCGCAGGTGGTGTTGCAGCGTGGATATACAGCGGTTGGGCAAATCGCAGTGAATTTTGGGGAGGGCAAGCTACATGAGTAGTCCCAATGAACCAAGAATCCTCGTGCCTTCGGGTCGAGGGGTTGTCAATGTATCTTACCTTTGTCAGGTTAGGGGGTAGACGAGCAATGTCCAAGATCGATCGACAATCCTACAAAATCTAAGTTTTTAGGGACTTCCCGGAACTCACTTTGCTATAGTAGTGTCACTTTACCCAATCTCAAACCCTGCTTCAACACGGCTCTGCAGACCGACAAAAATTCGACGGTAGCCCAGACGCGATCATTCTTGGCCTTTACCGGAAAAATAACTCGTCGGTCGTCGAGGTCGCGCAGGAAGAGCCCCTATCTAAGGAGATATAATCATTGTCACGTCGCTACCTGTTTACCTCTGAATCGGTCACTGAAGGCCATCCCGATAAAATCTGCGATCAAATTTCAGATACGATTTTAGATGCCTTACTGACTGAAGACCCCAAAAGCCGCGTCGCAGCCGAAGTTGTCGTCAACACCGGCTTAATGCTGCTGACGGGCGAAATTACCACTAAAGCTCAGGTAAATTACATAGAATTAGCCCGGAAAAAAATAGCCGATATTGGCTACATCCACGCTGACAACGGCTTTTCGGCAAATAGTTGCTCAGTGTTGGTGGCTCTTGATTCTCAGTCTCCCGATATTGCTCAAGGGGTGAACACAGCCCACGAAAGCCGGGAACAATCGAGTGAAGAGGAATTAGACGCCATTGGAGCAGGCGACCAAGGCTTGATGTTCGGCTTTGCTTGCAACGAAACGCCGGAATTGATGCCTCTGCCGATCAGTTTAGCGCACCGAATTTGCCGTCAACTGGCCGCAGTCCGCAAAACCGGTCAGTTATCTTACCTGCGTCCCGACGGCAAAAGCCAAGTTACGGTGATTTACGAGGACGGCAAACCTGTTGGCATAGATACGATTTTAATTTCTACCCAGCATACCGAAACGATCGGCGACATCACAGAAACGGCCGCAGTTCAAGCCAAGATCAAAGAAGACCTTTGGACTGCTATCGTCCAACCTGTGTTTGCCGATATTAGCGTGAAGCCGGATGCAGAAACTCGCTTCCTTGTCAACCCCACCGGCAAATTTGTGGTCGGCGGGCCTCAAGGAGATTCGGGTTTGACGGGCCGCAAAATTATTGTGGATACCTACGGTGGCTATTCCCGCCACGGCGGCGGCGCTTTTTCTGGGAAAGACCCCACCAAGGTAGACCGCAGCGCGGCTTATGCTTGTCGCTACGTTGCTAAAAATATCGTAGCGGCTGGTTTGGCCCAAAAGTGCGAAGTGCAGTTGAGTTATGCGATCGGCGTTGCGCGGCCTGTTAGCATGATGATCGAAACTTTTGGCACTGGAAAAGTTGATGACGATCGCCTTTTAGAAGTTGTGAAGCAGCATTTTGAACTGCGTCCTGCGGGAATCATTCAGGCATTTAACTTGCAGAATTTGCCTGCTGAAAGAGGCGGCCGTTTCTATCAAGATGTGGCGGCTTACGGTCACTTCGGACGCACTGATTTAGATTTACCTTGGGAGGCAACTGATAAGGCGGAACTTTTGAAAGAAGCTTTGAGCCAGAAGTTGTCTGGAGTAGCTGGATAGTAGAATTTTGGGGCGTGTACGGCGCCCCTTATCCATAAATAATATTGGGTGCTACCAATGAATGTAGGGTGCGTACTCCGCACCTTATTCATAAATAATATCGGGTGTTCTTCGGCGCACCTTATCCATAAATAATATCGGGTGCTACAAATTAATAACGTAGCGTGCGTACTCCGCACCTTACAAAAAAAAAGAATAAATAAATGCGATTTTTCACACCTTTCCAATCTGCAATTCGCAGTTTGGTCTCTTCGTTCCAACAGCGGTTGGCGACTGGATTTTTTGCACCAAATCCACCAGGGCTGCCAAGTTCGTTACCGGCTGACAATCCTGGTGGGATTCGCGGCGTTTGGATACCCAGCACTGACTGCAAAGTTCTCACCTCAAAACAGCGAATTGCTGAGGCAATGGACTTTCTCGCCGATACGGGATTTAATACCGTTTTTCCTGTAGTTTGGAACGGGGGTTTTACGGCTTATCCTTCTCAAATTATGTGGCAACAATTTGGGGCGGAAATTGACGTGCGGTATCGCGGTCGCGACCCCTTGGCAGAATTAATTGTTGAGGCCAAGAGAGTTGGTTTAAAAGTGATTCCTTGGTTTGAATACGGATTTGTGAGTTCTTACAATCGCAAGGGCGGTCATTTGCTGGCGAAAAAACCTGAGTGGATTGCCCGTGATGCCAGCGGCAATTTACTTAAAAAAAATAACTTTGAATGGATGAATTCTCTTGACCTGGAAGTGCAAGACTTTGTGCTGGGGTTGATGCTGGAAGTTGCTAAGAATTATCCGGTAAACGGCGTTCAAGGAGACGATCGCATTGCGTTTCCGGTAGAAGGCGGTTACGACGAAAAAACGGTTAAACGCTATCGAGAAGAGTGCGGTAAAGCAGCACCGTCGGATTGTAAAGAGCAACATTGGGTGCAGTGGCGTGCTAATATTATTACTGAGTTTGTGGCTCGTTTACACCGAGAAGTGAAAGCTATTAATCCTGATTTGTTGCTATCGATGTCGCCGAGTCCTTATGACTGGGGCCTGGTGGAATATTTGCAAGATTCTAAAGCTTGGGTTGACAAAAATTTGGTGGATATGCTTCACCCCCAGTTTTATCGTCGCGATTTTAATGCTTACAAACAATTGGTCGATAAAATGATTTCGGGACAGCTTAGCGGGCCGCAAGTAAAGTGCGTGTCGCCCGGTATTTTGTTGACGAATCGAGGCAGTAAATATAGCATAACTCCCGAACTGTTGTTGCAAGTAATTGCTTACAACCGCTCTTGCGGGATTCAAGGAGAAGTGATGTTTTTTTACGAAGGTTTGCGAGATAACGATAACGCTTTGGCTAAGGTTTTAAAAAAAGGGCCCTATGCTCGTTGAGAGATTGTCCCGGAATCAAGGAGTTGGCGGTTGGCTGGGTTCAACCGCGCCGATCGCTATTTAAAACCAAGTTGCTATAAAATGAGATGTGGTACCATTCTCAATAAGCTTTGATTAACAGGCAAGATGCCTGTTCCACAAAGGGTGAATTTTCTTGTGGAACAGGCATCTTGCCTGTTGCTGACAAGGGTGCAAGATGTGAGTATAAAATGATATAGCAGAGCTAGGTCAGTTAAAAACCCAGCGATGCCAAGCAGCAAGCGCTACTAATTGTCAAGCAGATCGCCCAAACAAACCCCATAATTAATAATTGGGGAGTTGCAAAAATAGTGGAATAAGACATATTTTAGAAGTGGGTGCAAGCTTTTTTTTAGAAGTAGCGTTTTGTAGACGCCATATTTTTTAAAGACAGTTTAAAAGAGCAATCTCAACCGCTCGCCAAAATATTAGGATAAATCAGTGACCTCAGCAGCAAGCCTCATCCAACAGCTACCCCAGCTCAGCGATGCTCAATTCCATCAAAAATATTTGAAACAAAAACAAGGGATGCGAACCCTGGCAACTATATTGCCGCAAGTAGAACAGCAAAGTCTGGCTTTGCGGGCAGTAAAATTAGCTCTAAAAGTAAATTTAAAACTCGGCTCGAAGCTAGCAGGAACGGTAAAGCCAGAATTTCAAATAGCCACCATAAAATTAATCGACAAAATCCCCACTTCGCCACTGCTCAAAATTCAACTGCTGGCCCTCACAAGTTCCGATATGGCAATTCCGATGCTGGTGGCCGCATTGAACCACAAAGAAAGTGCAGTGCGCCTTGATGGGATTCGGGCGATCGGGAAAATCGGCTCCGAAGCAGCAGTAATTGAATTAGCCCGATCGCTCGAATCCAAAGATTCCCAAATCCAAGCTTGGGCCGCTTGGGCTTTAGGAGAAATTGACTCGAAACCAGCCGCCGTAGCACTGCTCAAAGCCGTCAAACACCCAGATTCCAAGGTGCGCGCCTGGGCTGTTTGGGCATTGGGCAAAATTAACCCGAAAACAGCCGTTCCCGCGCTGCTGAAAGCCCTCAAACACCAAGACTCCGAGGTGCGCTGGCGGGCTGCCGTCAACTGCGGGAAAATCGGCGTCTCTGAGGTAGTTCCCGGGCTGCTGAATGCCCTCAGAGACGAAAATCACATCGTCCGCGCTAGGGCGGCGGCGGCTTTGGGGAAAATCGGCGATTCTGAGGCAGTACCCGGCTTAGTAGAATTGCTTCACGATGATCCCGACTCCTATGCAGTTTCTTTGAGGGCCGCCGAGGCCTTGGGACAAATCGGCACGGAAACGGCTGTGGCGGGGTTGGTGGAAGCCCTCAACCATGACGACTCAGACGTGCGGGGCAGTGCAGTTTCTGCCTTGGGAGAAATCAGCAGCGAGGTGGCTATGGTGGCCGTAATCGGGTCGCTCTCGGATCGAGACATTTTCGTGCGCGGCAGAGCAGCGGTTGCCCTCGGGAACATCAATACAGAGGGAGATGCGAAATTGCCAAAAATGGTGGTCGCGGGACTGGCGAGCGCAATTGGCGACAGCGAATCTTATGTGCGGTGGAGAGTTGCTGCTGCTTTGGGGGAAATTGGGACAGAGGAAGCTGTGGCCGGTTTGGTGCGGCTGCTGGGGGACGAAACTTCTGGAGTGCGCCAAAAGGCTGTTAAATCCCTCGGTCAAATTGGCTCAACGGCTGCTATTTTGGCTCTGGAAACAGCTTTAAATCGCGAATTTGCTGACGTTCGTGCGCTGGCTGCCCAATACTTGGCGGATGTCAGGACTGAGGCAGAAACAGTTGATTTTGATCCCTCTGTTTCCCCAGATTTATCGGGTGAAAAACTGCCGAAAATCCTGATTGCTTCGCAAGTAGAAGCCAGTGAATACATTGTTGATCGTGCTGCGGGGCGCGAGCTCAAATACCTGATCTCGATCGGCAGTCCGGGTGTGCCCGAACCCAAAACTTTTCATCAAATCCCGAACCGAATGTGCCTGGAGTTTAACGACCTCGACACCCCCGTTGACGACCCCGATCAAATCTTGCCTACCCTTGAGGATATAATGAAAATTATTGACTTCGCCCTCAAAATGTCGTCGCAGGGAGGCAGTTTGCTCATCTGCTGCCAAAGTGGGATCAGCCGTTCAACGGCCACAGCTTTGACTGTGTGTGCTGCGCTGTTGGGTCGTGGCAAAGAACGGGAAGCTTGGGCCTTGGTACTCGCTGCCAGACCCCAAGCCAAGCCGAATCGCTGGATGGTACACTTGGCAGATGAAGCTTTGGGTAGAGACGGTAAGCTAGCAATGGCGATCGAATTGACTACCGTAACTCCAGAACTCGCAATTGCCAACAGTTGACTGGCGGAAACCGGGTTTCTTTTCGCAAGACCTACAGTTATACTCAACTAACGAGACTTCACATCAGACTTGTCTTTGCGGGGCAACGATGCCAAAAGTCGATCGCCAGGGTGCAAAAGTTCGATCGGCTGCTGCATTTGTGACATTCTGTGCTATGAAGTTGTCGGATGCTCAACAAAAACCGTCAAGCAATCGTCGCATTGCTGGCAGCCCAAGTCCAAAGCCAAGGAATCGGGTGCATGGTCAACAGACAATATCAGCTTTGGGCGAATCACAGGCCAAACAGGTCAGAGAGAATTTTCTGCCTGTAAAATTCCACGCGGGGATAATTCACTGCGGGGATAAATTTTTATTTTTTTTGCCTGCTGCAGACTTTTACGAGCCGAAAAAGTAATTTGCCCACAGTCCTCAACAGCCTAATTATCTATTAGACATCAACCGAATTTAAGTGTCTCCTCTGAATCGAAAAGAGTTTCAGATGCTTTTTCGCAGATGTCTACCGTCAAATAGACAAGCTTTTCCGTTTGGAGAACTTAAGAGCGTGGTAGATTTTAACAGAATACAGGGGTTGCATATGTCAAAAATTAACTTGCCAAACAAAACAGGACACGAAGCAAGTTTCTCGGTTGCCGTTTGGGAAGACCAGGGGGAATTGAATCCAGACTTAGAACCATTTAACCCGCCGACAAAAAACGTGAAAACGCGAAAGGTTAACCCAAAAAATATCAATTTAGGTAAACAGATGCCAGTTTGTATTTCCGAAGAAGTGGCTTCTGGAGCAACCGTGAATAATAAAAAATCTCACCCTAATTTTGTAGAAAAGTTATCCTTAAAAGTCAGGAAAAGTTTGCCATCTAAAATTGGCGGTTTGCCTATCCATCAAAAAATTGGCTACGGGTATTTGCTGGCAATAGGAATCGGCTTTGTGGGTTCGCTGAGCGGACTGGTGATTGCCGATTACTACCAAGGAAAAGGATTAAAGCAATTCAATGATGCTCACCTACAAGCGCAATTGCTAGGCAATTTTAAAGAGGCCACCCTAGCGGCCCAATTGCAGGGTTCACAGCTAGATTCTTTTGTAGATAATTCGGTCAAGCTAAAACAGCAAGAAGAGCAGTTGGTTAAGAGTATTGTTAAGGCCAAATATCTGCGTTTGCATATAGAAAAGTTTGCCGACAGCCAACCCGCTTGGCTGGCAGCAAAACCGGAAGTTATCAAGTTTTTAGTGCAAGATTGCACTAAAAATTTAGAAGCCTACGCCGATACTCTCAAGTCAACTTTGCAGGAAATCCAGCAATCGCAACTATCGCATCGGGACGTAGAGTCTGCCCGAAAATTGCTCGCAATCGAAAGCGGAGAAGGTGTAAAACAGCTCAACAGCAGCCTGGAAGAATTGAGCAAAATCCTCGATATTGCCCAGCAGCAAGAGGGCCAAGGCGGTGAAGTGATGGAAGAGGCCCAAGGAATGGAAAAAGCCATAATTATTATTAGTATGCTGCTGTCGGTAGTGGTGGCGGGAATTGTGGCTTACCGGACGAGTCGGGCGATCGCCCAACCTGTTATCAGCGTCACTCAGGTGGCCCAACAAGTAGCCGCTGAGTCTAATTTTGACTTGCGAGCACCCGTCACGGGACAAGGCGAAATCGGCTCTCTGGCGGTCTCTCTCAATCACCTAATCGAGCGGGTTTCGGGACATACAAAAGAATTAGAACAAGCGAAGGAAGTCGCCGTCGCCGCTAACACTGCTAAAAGCCAGTTTTTAGCAACTATGAGCCACGAATTGCGGACGCCTCTAAATGCGATTATCGGCTACAGTCAACTACTTTCAGAAGATGCCCAAGATGCGGGATTTGATGAGTTTGTACCCGACTTGCAGAAGATTGAACAAGCAGGGGCGCATCTGCTATCTTTGATTAACGATATCCTTGATTTGTCAAAAATTGAAGCGGGGGGTATGAAACTCGAAATCCAGGAGTTTGACATCGAATCACTGGTTGATAATGTTGCGAGTGCCGCGAAACCGTTGATAGAGAAAAATGGCAATGTTTTGGAGATTGAGTGCGATCGAACTGTGGGCATAATGCACGCAGATTTCAAAAAAGTGCGCCAGGTTTTGATACATCTGTTGAGTAATGCTGCGAAGTTCACCAAAAACGGTAGGGTGAAACTGAGTGTCAGGCGCATTGCAGGAAGTGGCAAATTGAATGCAGCAGGGCGATCGGCTATTGACAATTCAATGGCGGCCGATGAAACTCATTCTGGGGCGATTGCTTGTCCCCTGCTGAATGTTCAAGACTCGGATTGGATTTGTTTATCTGTTAAAGATACCGGAATTGGAATGTCGGAAGAACAACAGCACAAATTGTTTGAAGCTTTTGTGCAAGCTGACTGTTCAACAACGCGACCTTACGACGGCGCCGGATTGGGGCTGACACTTAGCCGCTACTACTGTCAGATAATGGGTGGGGAAATTTTGGTAGAAAGCGAAGAGGGGAAAGGGTCTATTTTCACTGTCCGTATACCAGCGGGAAACGGGTGATGTAATTTTTGGGCGAGAGATGTAGGGGGGTAGGCAGAGGGGCGAAAATGTATGTTTCAAACCTCTGGCTGTATGTCGAAATGCTTTAGTCTTGTCAGTGGGGGCGATCGCACTCTATTAATTCTAATTGGTTATTTTGCCAATTCAAACAGCACAAACCGCTTGCTGCTGAGATCCAACCTAAGTCTATGCCGATAAATTTCATATAGTTCTGGACGCACGGGTGGTCAGAAACCGGGTTTTTTTACCGAAAGACGCGTTACAGCCGGCAAAAACCGCAAAAAACCCGGTTTCTGTGGCTTTGATGCGTCCACTCAACTTTTCTCCTGCTTCTCATCGGATGGTGGGGACTGTTTTTGCATTTGTTTTTGACGTTCTCTGACAGCTTGTTCCAAAATGAATGCTGACAAGCCACTGATTGAACGGCGTTCCTCATTTGCCCACTCTTGAAGTAGGTCATAAATTCCTTCTGCTATGGAGGTTGATATGCGTTTAGCCATTAGAGGGTAATTGTTTCTTATTTAAGCCGATCGTCATTGTCGAGTATTTTAGACAATTTTGTCGAATATGCAGCAAAGTGTTGCAATATGCTGCATTATGCGCTATATTTTTAGAGAGTCAAAAGCCAGCGCTGAACTTTTGCAGGGCCCGCGCTGGCTAATGGTTCCCCAAATACAAGGAGACAATCCACATAAAAGGAGACTATTACTATGGTAAAGCCTGTGAGCGACGGCAGCGAATATAACCGCGGCTATCAACAAGCTTTGAATGATTTTGGCATTACGCAACTGCTGTCGGGTATCCGCAGCTACTCTGATGAGGATTTTGAGGCCGATCGCGCGCGCATGACTGGGCCAGAGATCGAAAGCTTTGCGGTGTTTCTGATTCTGCGCGTCGGCGCGAATCTCAAAGGAAGTACGATCGCCCGCTACCTCAATACTCTCAGAAAAGCAAATTCTCCGACGATCGCCGATCGCCCCGCGATCGAACTCAACCCAAATTCGATCTTGAAAACATCTGAAAAGTCAAAGCAGGGCGATCGCACTTCTTGGGCGATCGTCCGCATTTTACCGAATGCTGAGCACTATACAATTGCGCGTTTTGTCAATCGCCAAGATGCGGACGATCGGCGGAGGGCTTTGTGTCGGTTTATTCCAGGGGGTGTGTTTGAAGTTGTGTGCGATCGGGCTTAATCAATAAACACAAATCCCGTAGGGTGTACTAAATCCAGATCCCCCTAAATCCCCCTTAAGAAGGGGGACTTTGTATCTCTCACTTGTTGTTGAGTTTTGATCCCCCTAAATCCCCCTTAAGAAGGGGGACTTTGAATGCTCTTGTCCCCCCCTTCTTAAGGGGGGTTAGGGGGGATCTCGACTATTTTGGCATCCAATCAACCAGCCCCAAATTTATTTAGAAGGTTTAGAAGCTTCGGGACTTACAATTAACAATTGATCGCCGGATTGACTTTGTTGAATGGCAATCACTGGCGGGCGAGCTTTAGGGTTTGTTTGCTGTTCTTTTGTTAAAGCCGGAAACAGATAAATCCAGTTTCCTCTTTCCAAAAGCAACCGCCAAACTCTCGGTTCTTTGGGGTTAGAAGTATCCGTATCTGCCTTGCCTAGCCAGTCGTCAAATAAACCTTTATCGCCAATGAATTTATACTTTTCTAGAGTAAGTTGGTCATCAAAGACATTATTGAGCTTTCTGCCTAAAGCAATATTATCTTCCTTGGCGACTAAAGTAACTACAGGTAAAGTCGAAGTTTCGCCCGCGTCGCGTCGGGCATCAGCAATACCTTGGTGGTAAGCTGACCAGAATAAAACTAGCAATACCCAACCGACAATAATAATTTCGTCAACGAGCGATCGCAATAATTTGATCGAGTTAAATCTATTGATATTAAATCGCTGCCAAGATTTCAGGAAGCGATGAAGCAACCCTAATCTTCTTCTGCGAGCCGAGAAACGCCAACGTCTAGCTCTGCGATTAATTTTAACAGCAACTGTCTTGTTTATACTATTAACCAGCCACAAAGAGAGGTAAATCGCCAGGGCTGTCAGCAGAAGTGCGATCGCACTTCTGAGTATTGTCCAGCCATCACCTAAAAACACCTGAAGCGGTACTAGGAAAAACGATTCTACTGGTAAATCGAGGGTAATTACATTTAGCTGAAAGCAGTAAAAATAAGACCAGCGATAAATCCAGCCGGTGAAAAACAAAGCGGCACCAAGCAAGCCAACAACACTGGCAAAGTTGCCTAAAATATTCGATTCTGGAGTAGGTTGGGGAGAAGCGGTCACGGAATCACCTTCAAGGGATGTGGAGTACAATTTTAGGACAGTAGCACGGGTAACGCTTATCCTTGAAGGGGGTCTAGGGGACGATGAAACGCAAAACACTTTCATTTCTAGTTGTAGCACTTTTTACAGTAACAGCGGGTATGGCTGCACAAGTTAATGCGGCAAGTCAGGAAGTCCAGAAACAGAATTTGCCATCGGTACAAGCAGAGGCTAACGGTAGTCAGCCGATACCAGTAGCGTTGCCGACGGATGCAAAAATTTCTATGAAAAAGGGCACACCACAAAGCGGTAGAGTTGTAGAGATTGACGAGAAAACGCAAAAAATATCGATTCAGCGAGGACGGGACAAGGTATCAATCCCCTTGAGTCAAATTGATAAAATTGTGTTTTCCAAAACTGCGGTGGTTTATTACAGTAATGGGGGGCCAATTGTTCGGGGCGATGGCACTCCAGCGAAAGGCCGTCCTGAGACTTGGCGCGGTATTCCCATGAACGCTTTTCGCTTGCTAGATCCGAATCAAGGTCAAGCGGAGGTGAAGCTAGAGTCTGTTCTTTCTCTTGACAAGTTGGACAGTCTCAGGTCAGTTATGGTTGGAGATGGGAAAAATAAACGGCAATTTGTCGTGGATGAAATGCAATTTGATGTGCAGAAAAAGACGATGACAATTGCAGCGACTCCCTCTTGAGTCCGTCGGGAGGTCAGAAACCGGGTTTTTTTAGGAAAATATTTCGTGCAGCGCGCAGATTCGGTAAAAAACCCGGTTTCGAGGAGTCGGAGTGCGTAATTCCTGTCTATTTCACTTCAAATCTTGCATCCTTCTCGATCTTGCAGTCCTCGACCGAGAACTTAAGCTTTGAGGCAGGGGTTTTAACCCTTGGCGGACTGTTGCAACAAATGTAAAATATTAGTGGCACTAAAATTAAAATCCCAACTCTCTTTACTAAAACCGATGGAAACCATCAATCTTAAAGAAGAAGTCCGCAGCTTAATCGATCAATTACCTGAAAACTTTACTTGGTCTGACCTGATATCTGCAATTTATCTCAGAAAAAGGATGCCATCTCAATCAAGTCAAGTTAAAGGTATCACAGAAACAGTTGAAGCAGAAACTTTGCAGGAAGTTGAAGAATCTTCGCCTACACCTAGCCGATTTGGGAGCGATCGAGGATTAATTACAACTTCTGATGACTTTGACGAACCGCTGGAGTTATTGCCATCACCGTTAGTCAATAGCTTGCTGGAAAAAGCTAAAGAATTGACTAAAGTATCTGCTGAATTAACTGAAATTATTGCTAAAATTGAGAAAGAACGCCAGATTGAGCAACCTCAAAATTTTTGGGAAGCAATCCAAAAGTTTCGTCAAGAAAACAATCTAGAAGAAGCAGGAATAGAGGCAGAAGTTTTTGAGGGACTCAGAGATTCATCACCAGGGCGCGAGGTTATTTTGTGAGTTTGCGATTTTTATTAGATACTAACGTACTTTCGGAACCAACTCGACCAATTCCGAATGCAAATGTAGTCAAAATGTTAGAGCGATACAAAGAAGAAGTTGCGACGGCAACAGTTGTATTTCACGAACTTTTATTTGGGTGTAAGCGACTTCCTGAATCAAGGAAACGTCGAATTCTAGAAAGTTATCTCTATGAGACAGTTCGAGTTCAAATTCCTCTGCTGCCTTATGATACTAATGCTGCCATCTGGCACGCGACAGAAAGAGCGCGTCTCTCCAGTATTGGAAAAACTCCATCATTTGCAGACGGTCAAATTGCGGCGATCGCTAAAGTTAACGAATTGATACTTGTGACGAACAATGTATCAGACTTTGCAGATTTTTTAGATTTACCAATAGAAAATTGGTATGTCTGAATATCGCTTGCTCATCGCACAAGCAATGGTAGAAGGGATACCTATATTAAGTAAACATTCTGCGTTTGATACCTATTTTATTAATCGAATTGGGTGACTTATAAAAAAGATGAAACGAATTATTAGCAGTGTTTTGGCTTTGGGTGTGTGTCTGACTCCTCTGACTGTGCCGGTGATGGTTCAACCTAGTTGGGGGCAAAGTCAAGATTCCCAGGTTCAAGAATTACAGAGACTTATACAGCAGGTGCAAGAAGTACAGAAACTTATACAGCAAGCAAAGCAACAGCGACAGCAAGGACAACCGCGACAGGCAATAGAAACATTGCAGCAGGTTCTAGCCATTGCAAGACAATTTAAAATGAGAAAAATTGAAGCCTTAGCACTCACTTCTATTGGTTTTAACTACCACATAATCGGACAACCACAAGAGGCATTGAAATACTATAACCAAGCTTTGCCAATTAGGCGGGAAGTGGGCGATCGCGCTGGGGAAGCTACTACATTAAATAATCTTGGTGGAGTTTACGATAGTATCGGACAACCACAAGAGGCTTTAAAATACTATAACCAAGCTTTACTCATTAGGGGAGAAGTAAAAGATCGCGCCGGGGAAGCTTCTACATTGAATAATATCGGTGCAGTGTACAACAGCATTTCCCAATCGCAAGAAGCATTGAAATACTTTAATCAAGCTTTACCAATTATGCGAGAAGTAAAAGATCGCGCGGGGGAATCTGCTACATTGAATAATATCGGTGCAGTGTATAACAGCATCGGAAAACGGCAAGAAGCATTGAAATACTATAACCAAGCTTTAGTAATTATGCGGGAAGCAAAAGATCGCGCCGGGGAATCCGCTACTTTGAATAATATTGGTTTAATTTCCCAACCGCAAGAAGCATTGAAATACTTTAATCAAGCTTTACTAATTATGCGGGAAGTAAAAGATCGCGCCAGGGAAGCTACTACTTTGAATAATATTGGTCAAGTGTACGACAGCATCGGACAGCCACAAGAAGCATTGAAATACTTTAATCAAGCCTTGCCAATTCAGCGGGAAATAAGTTATCGCGCGGGGGAAGCTGCTACTTTGAATAACATTGGTGCAGTGTTCAACAGCATTTCCCAACCGCAAGCAGCCTTGAAATTCTATAACAAAGCTTTACCAATTATGCAGAAAGTAGGCGATCGTGCTGGGGAAGCTATTACTTTGAACAATATTGGTGGAGTGTACAGCAGCATCTCTCAACCGCAAGAAGCTTTGAAATACTATAACCAAGCTTTACCAATTATGCGGGAAGTAAAAGATAGTGCTGGGGAATCTGCTGCTTTGATTAATATAGGTGCAGTTTACGATAGCATCTCTCAACCGCAAGAAGCTTTGAAATACTATAACGAAGCTTTACCAATTATACGAGCCGTGAGCAATCGCGCCGGGGAAGCTACTACTTTGAGTAATATTGGTGGAGTGTACCGAGATACGAAGCAACCGACTCAAGCGATCGACAATTGGGAGAAATCCGTCCAAATTACCTTAGAAATGCGGAGTGGTTTACAGCGAGAAAATAGGCAAAATTTTCTAGAAGCTGAAAGCGGGCCAGCGATCGCCCTCACCTCCCTCCTCATCGATCAAAACCAAGCCGATCGCGCTTTTCAATGGGTCAACATCGCCACCACAGCAGATCTCGCCGACTACACCCGCTTAATTGACGCCAAAGTTGCCAACCCCCAAGCACAAAAAGCCATTGACGAGTGGAATCAAAAAAATCAACAACTGCAATTCCTCCGCGGCCAACTCAAAGACAAATTCTCAGAAAATCTCTCCCGACAAATGCGGGAATTAGAAGCAGAAGTCAAC
Organism: Microcoleus sp. D2_18a_B4; assembly: GCF_036702475.1. Lineage (NCBI taxonomy): Bacteria > Bacillati > Cyanobacteriota > Cyanophyceae > Oscillatoriales > Microcoleaceae > Microcoleus > Microcoleus sp. D2_18a_B4. The sequence goes on along the minus strand of NZ_JAUBTL010000079.1, from coordinate 9,665 downwards.
CGCCAAGCAGAAGAAATCTCCCGCAGTTTCCCAGAAGTCGCCGAACTATTTGAAACCAAACTCAAAGACATCGCCCAACTAAAAGCAAGTATCTCACCCGGAACAGTTGTCATTCAACCAGTTTTGCTCACAAATATCGGGAATGTCCCCAATACGATCGCCCTATTTGTCTTGACAAAAGACAGTTTAAGTGTAAAAAAAATTACTATTAATCCCGCAGAATTTGACAAACTCCTCACTCAATACCGCGAACAACTGCAAAATACTGGCGACACTAACTTCACCGTAACTGGCAGCAAACTCTACGAAATCCTGATTCGTCCCGTAGAAGACCAAATTAAGGCATTCTCACCCAAACAATTGAGCATCATCGCTACGGGAAAACTGCGATACATCCCCTTTGAAACGCTCTATGACGAACAAACCGATGAATTCCTCATCCAGAAATATCCCGTCAACTATCTCACCCGCATTTCTACCAGGTCAATTCCCGATTCGACATTACAAGGCGGCATCTTAGCATTAGGAAATCCCGTCACCCGAAATCCGCAAAATCTACCCGGTTCCGAAGCAGAAGTTAGAAATATCGCTCAATTATTACCGGGAAGTTCCACCTATATCGGCAATACCGCCACCCTCGACCAATTCAAACTTCAAGCACCCCGCTTTCCCTTTTTGCACCTAGCAACTCACGGCTGTTTCCAACAGGGAGGCTGTCAAAAATTGGGCATGGAGGAAAATACACTGCTATTTGCTGACAGCCAATTCAATATTCGCGATGCCGCCTTATTAGGATTGCAAAACACCAGACTCCTCACCTTAAGCGCGTGTCAAACTGCTATGCAAGCGAATTCTAACGGTGAAGAAATATCGGGAGTTGCATATATATTTGAGCGTGCGGGCGCACAAGCGGTGATGGCGAGTTTGTGGAGTGTTGATGATTCCGCTACTAAAGATTTGATGGTTGAATTTTATCAAAATATCAATAAGGGAATGAGTAAAAATGAAGCTTTGCGACAAGCTAAGTTGAGTCAAATTGCTCGGCATCCGTTTTATTGGTCGCCGTTTATTTTAATTGGCGATGCGCGGTAGTTACTAACAGGCGGAACAGTTAACCCGATCGCATTTCCAGATGTAGCTATATCCGTAAATGCGATCGTCAGCAATTAGGAGTCGCAAGTGTTCACAAAATTCAACCTAATTACCTTTCTGGCTCTGCTGCGGAATCAATTTCCCAGGAAACACCACTTTTCGTAGTTCTTCTGCTCCTAAAACGATCGGTGGACACACCAGCAATAGCAGCCATTGCCAGGGTGCTAAAGGTGCTGTCGAAAAGATGCGGCTCAAAAATTCGTTATTGATCACGATCACCACTAAAATCCATTCAAAGGCAATTCCGAGCCAGATTTGTGGATTAGAAAAGAATCCCAGCCGCAAAATTGATCCGCGTTCCGATCGGCAAGCAAAGACATTGCCCGTTTGACAAGCCACAACCGATGCCAGAGTCATGGTGATGGCTTGAGTATAGATAGCGATCGTAGCGGCATCTGCTGAATGAGACAGAATGCTTGGCGTTGCTGCTTGTAATTCTGCCAAGTCATAACCGTAACTCCACCACACCACAAAAAATGCTGCCATCGCTAGGGCCGCTTCCAGCAATCCCAAGAAGCCATAGGCGCGCAACAGCAGAGACCGATCGAGAAGCGGTTGCGATTTTTTCCGGGGGGGCTGCTGCATGGTTCCGGCTTCTGCCCGTTCTGCACCCAATGCCAATGCAGGCACTATATCAGTTCCTAAATCAATAGCAAGAATCTGCATGATCACCAGTGCAGGAGGAATCTTCAACGCCACCATGAACAGAAATGGTACTAATTCCGGCAGGTTTGATGCCAGGATGTAGGTCATAAATTTGCGGATGTTTTGATGCACGGCTCGCCCCTCCTCGATCGCGACAACGATCGTCGCAAAGTTGTCATCGGTGAGGACAATATCGGCGGCTTCTCGTGCCACATCGGTGCCATTCATCCCCATAGCTATGCCAATATGGGCAGCCCTTAATGCTGGTGCATCATTGACTCCATCCCCCGTCACAGCAACTACATCGCCGATCGTTTTATACGCTTCCACCAGTCGCAGCTTATGCTCAGGAGACATCCGAGCAAACACTAGCCCCGATCGATATTTCAGCATTTGTTGCAATTGAGCATCCGACAGATGCCCCATGCCTTCACCCGTTACCACCCGTACAGAATCCGTAACTAATCCAATTTTGCGGGCGATCGCCTCAGCAGTCAGTCCATAGTCACCCGTCACCATCGTCACCTTAATTCCTGCCTGATGGCACTGAGCAAGAGCCTCTCTTACCTCTGGACGGGGCGGGTCAAACATCGCCACCAGACCAATAAAAATCAAGTTTTGCTCTAAGTCTTGCGATCGCAAATCCAACATTTCACTCCCCCCACGGCGCGCCGCCACCCCCAAAACCCGAAAGCCTTGCTGGGCTAACTCATCGTTAGCCGCAACTATTTCATTCGAGTCGGATTGAGTGAGTTCTGAGAGAGTTTCATTCCGCAAGATAGATGTGCAGTGTCGCAACACTTCCAGCGGTGCCCCCTTGGTAAAAGCCAGGTTCGGCAAATCGCTATTCCATAGCGCGGACGATCGCCAGTCCAACACCACCGTCATCATCCGGCGACGAGAATCAAAAGGCACCTCCCGCAAGCGGGGAAGCTGTTTTTGCAGGGTTTCCAGATTCAATCCGGCTTTGGCAGCAGCCACCAGCAGAGCCGCTTCTGTTGGATCGCCAATTTCTTGCCAACGGCTAGGCGCTGTCAGGTGAATCAGCCGTGCATTCGAGCAAAGTGCCGCCCCCGTAAGCAGCAAATTGACTTTCCAGGATTCTTCAAAATTCGCGGGAATCTGAACCTCACCAGCCGTAGGATCGTATCCAGCGCCAGTCACTTCAATCAGAGTCGCCGTCATTGATGGATGGGATTTCTGCTTGCCGTTAAGAGGTGGTGAGACAGCCGACTCTTGGCTGGCAGGATTTGGGCTGTTCTCCGAAGATTCCCAGGGAAGCCAGAGATAATGCACCGTCATTTCGTTTTTAGTCAACGTTCCGGTTTTGTCGGTGCAGATCACCGTTGTAGCGCTCAGGGTTTCCACAGCCGAAAGACGACGCACCAAAGCATTACGGCGCACCATTCGCCGCACCCCGATCGCCAATGACAAAGTAACCGTCGGCAGTAAGCCCTCTGGCACCAGCGCCACAATGATCCCGATCCCAAAAATAAAGCTCTCTTTGAGCTCCATGCCCACCAGCAGGTATGTCAGCAGAAATACCAGAACTCCCATACCAAGGGCGATCGCAGTGATGATCCGCACAATTTCAGCAACCTGCACTTCCAACGTGCTCGGTTCCCGTTTCACAACGGCAGTGAGATGGGCTACGTGACCAAACTCGGTTTGTGCTCCCGTGGCATACACCACAGCAACGCCCCTTCCTGACGAAACCGTCGAGCCTGCGAGCACCAAATTTGGGATTTCCGCCAGATTGACCTTTTCTTGTAAGGGATGTTCGCCCGCTGGTATCGTTTTGCCACCCCGGATTGATGCAGCTTCGCGCACCCGCACCGGATGAGCGTTACGGGCAACAGGAAGCGATTCGCCAGTCATTACAGAAATATCCAGATACAGGCTTTGATCTGTGACTAACCGAGCATCCGCAGAGACGCGATCGCCCTCTTCCAATTGCATCACATCTCCACGCACCAGTTCCTTTGCCGGAATCTGCTTTAGTTCCCCATTCCGATACACTTTCACCTGCATCGGTAAGACGTTCTTTAAGGCCGCTAATGCTTGCTCTGCTTGAAACTCTTGCCAAAAACTGAATACAGCATTAATCCCGATCACCGCCCAGATTGCCCAACCTAATTGAGGGGTTCCCGAAATGAATGCCAAAATCCCTGCCACCCATAGCAACAGGGCCATAAAGTGCCTTAACTGATCGGTAAATCTCAGCCACAGAGGGCGATGTGCGGGTTCGGGCAACTCATTCGTGCCAAATTTTACGAGTCGATCGAAAGCTTGCTCATCAGATAACCCCTTGTCGCTGATTTCAAAGGATTGATATACATCTTCTGGTGATAGGGTCCAAATTGGTTGATGCGATACTGCCATACATCCCCACCCTAGAAATAGTTAATGCAATCATTCTTGGCATATTTTCCGACGAATTTACGTAAACTTAATTTTTCTTACAATATCCAGGGGAGAGAGCTGCCACTGTGCAGATAATTTCTCGGCTTTTAATACTAATAATATTGCATCCTGTAGCAGGGTAAGAACACATCAATTAGGGTTTACATAAGGAATACAAGGAATCTAATGTAGAGTCTTTAAAACAATAACTGAGAACTTGAGTCATATAATCGTTGTCCATAGATGTCCGTTTCATTTTTTGTATAATACTGCGTTTATGAGTCTGTTTACGAGTGATAGCATTGAGTACAATACGTTGTAGAATAGCAAAATTGCGCGGAATCGGGAAAGAGCTAATCCGGCAAGCATCTGAGGCAAAAGTACAATTAAAACTCCAATGAGCTTCGTTTTCAATACCCCTCGCGCCGCCAATTATAGCTAAGATTGCAATTACTAAGATGTCGGTGAGTTGATGTTTCTTAGTTCGCTCTACTCTTGGGTTTTTGACTCCTCCAAAGTGCTTGACTAAACTTTATTGAATAACTCCAATTTCTACCACAGCTTTGGGATTTTTCGCAGGGCCATTTTTATTCGCCCAACAGATTTAATTTTCAAGCCCTGAGACATAATGCTGTTTCCTGGAGAGGTTTTAAAAAATAGGTCTCTCGGCACAATACTAGGTTCTTGTCTGGCAAGTACAATTGTTACCAAATTTGATGAGCTGACCCTGCATCCAGTAGCTTCAACAAATCTTAACTTCTCACCCTATACTCTATACCTTGATATAGGGTATAGTATTAGTATAATAGGTTGCAATGGAGATAATACCAATGTTCCAATTGGGCGAAGTCTCTCGTCGTTTAGGACTCAATCCACAAACTCTATCCTATATTTTTATAAGCGTATTGGACTGAGCCCATCTCCCCAGCGGACTGAAGCGGGCGATCGCCTCTTTAGTCGGCAGGATATGGAACGACTTGCCTTTATTTCTAGTGCCAAGTCTTTAGGGCTAAGTCTTGAGGAAATTAAGGAAGTTCTAGCGTTGGAAGATGGGCAATTACTCACCTGTCAAGCCGTCGATGACAGACTAAACAAGAAAGCTCAGGCAATTGAGGACAACATTCCACAATAGCGATCGCTGCATGATGAGCTAGTGCCTTTGGTCGAGCAATATCAAATCAAATTAGAACATCCCGATCCAGCTTATCAATGCCTCGTTCTTGAACCATAACCAGAAGCAGCGCGCGCTAAAAGAGCATCTTGACTGTAAAATTTAGCTCTACCTGAGCCTATAACTGAACAGAATTACATAAGTAAAAAAGGAGCCATGCTATGAATGCGATGGAGATGGAAATATTAGGAGCGGGTTGTAAAAAATGTCAGCAGTTGGAAGCTAATGCCAAGGAGGCGATCGCCGCTTTGAATTTAGAAGCTGAAATCCTGCACATCACCGACCCGATCGAAATTGCTAAACGCGGTGTGATGTCTACTCCAGCATTGACCATCAACGGCAAAGTCGTCAGCAAAGGAAAAGTGATCGCGAGCGCAGAAATTCAGAGACTCTTACAACTCTAATAATTGGAGAAAAACCATGTTCGATCCGTTTTATCCGTTCGACTGGTTAGCTACTCAGATTGTGACTCGCCTCTTGGGTTTATCTATACAATCTCACCTCGGAGCCAGTTTACATTTTTTCCTTTACGATGTACCTAAAGTTTTAACATTGCTGATTGTAATCAGTTTTATTGTTGGTACATTTCAAAGCTTTTTAGAACCCGAAAAAGTCCGGCATTGGTTAGAAGGCAAGCGCACCTTCGGCGGGAATATCCTGGCGGCTATGGTGGGCATAATTACACCGTTTTGCTCCTGTTCGGCGGTTCCTCTTTTTATCGGATTTTTGGAAGCAGGTGTTCCTTTAGGAGTCACATTTTCCTATCTGATCTCAGCACCAATGGTCAATGAGGTGGCGGTGGTGTTGATCTGGGGATTATTTGGGTTGAAGGTTACACTTCTTTATATCGGCTTCGGCGTTGGATTGGCGATCGTGGCTGGATATATCATCGGATTACTAAAATTAGAAAAATGGGTAGAACCCTTTGTTTGGGAAATCCAAAAATCCAGATTACTAGAGGATCAAACAGATGAATTTGAATCTAATCAGCTCACTTGGAAGCAGCGATTTGAACAGGGATGGTTTCAATCTAGTCAAATTGTGAAATCCGTTTGGCTTTATGTGGTCTTAGGAATTGCGATCGGTGCAGGAATTCATGGTTATGTTCCGACTACTTTAGTCACCCAGATAGCAGGACCTGACAACCCCTTAGCCGTTCCTATTGCTGTTATTTTAGGTGTGCCACTCTATGCGAATATTGCAGGTGTGATGCCGATTACTGAAGCATTGGTTAACAAAGGAATGCCCCTCGGAACTGTGTTAGCTTTCACAATGGCTGTTACCGCTCTTTCATTACCTGAGATGATCATTCTGAAAAAAGTTCTTCGCCCTCAACTTTTAGCTGTTTTCATCAGCCTAATGACTCTTGGCATAATCAGTATCGGCTATTTATTCAATGCTCTTCTTGCTTAGCTGCAACCTACTACAGCATATTCCATGTAGATGTATATCGCGAGAAACCGGGTTTCGAGCAACAGAATTATTAATGATGCGAGAACTGTAAAGAGACCCGGTTTCTGGGGTATACCTCATAAACTTGAAATACTCTGTATCTTAGTTGAGTGCCGCATAGCCTTCTGGGTTCATATGCAGACAATCTCGACTGTATTTCGGGTCAAAAATCCCCTGGGAATTCGCCAATACGGGGCTGCGATCAAAAACAATTACTCCATCGCCTCCTTAATTCCTCTAAACTCTCCCCCACAAAGCCAAGCCGCCGCCCCTTCCCCTAGCGGCAATTATCCCATCTTCTACCAGAAAATATGCAAAAAATGCCTGCTTCCCCACACTCAAACTAAAAAATTCCGCCTCCCGCGCTTCTCCACCGCGAATAAATCCTTGATACACAGTTTTACCCAACAATTTCACCGTAATTCTGGTAAAATCAAAAGCTAAAATATTTTTATTAACCAAAAACTTAGTCGGCCCCGAAAGAGTTAGTACGATCGCCCCAACTTGCACCGAATTTTCCACCCTGCCGATTTCGCTATTCTCTTCCCCTTCAGCAACAGGTTCGGCCGAATAAGCAATTTGAATTCTCGCCACCCACTCAGGGATGTAACGTCCCGCACCCAACACAATCCCCGCTTTTTGTCGAGTCTTTTTGGTGCCGGTGATAAAGCAGAGTTGCCAGTTGCCGATTAATTGCTCGAAAGAATAGCGAATTTTATTTTTTTTCGCGTTTTTCTCAGATTCTATGAGGGCAGCGACTACAGCATCGGGAGATGGTTTTGTATTCGATTTAGCGGCTTGTTCTAGAATAGATAGATTTTCCATTTAATAATATACAGATTTGTATTTTAAGGGTGGTAGCTGAGTCGAACTCCCCCTAAATTCCCCAAAAAATCGGGGATTAGGGGTTGACTTTTACTGCTTCTTCGCCCTTATTAAGGGGGGCTTTGACTGCTTCTTGTCCCACGCCCTACTCCCCTTGTTAAGGAGGGCTAGGGACGATCGCATCTGTTAAATGCCTAAGTCCTAAAGCTGCAAGACATTGATAATATTAGCTGAAGTAGCGGAGAAAAACATGGTTGCGATCGCCCCCACAGACACAGAAATCATCATCATCGGCAGCGGAGTAGGCGGCTTGACTTGCGCTGCAATGCTCGCCCGCTATGGCTTTGAGGTTGTGGTTTGCGAAAGCCATTCGATCGCCGGCGGGGCCGCACACGGTTTTGAACGCGGCGGATTTAGCTTCGACTCCGGGCCCTCCCTGTACTCAGGATTATCCTACAGCCCGTCTGCCAATCCGCTGCGGCAAGTGTTGGATGCGATCGGCGAAAAACTCCCCTGCATCACCTACGATACCTGGGGTTGCTGTTTGCCAGAAGGCGATTTCGACACATCCGTTGGTGCGAGTCAATTTGGCGAAGTGCTCGCACGACTGCGCGGCGCGGAAGCAGTCGCCGAATGGCAGCAACTCCAGCGCATCATGGAACCCTACGCCAAAGCTGCCATAGCCTTGCCATCCCTGGCTTTGCGCTTCGATTTAGGCGCTGTTTTTACCCTCGGCCAATTTGCGCCGGCTTTCCTGCAAAGTGCTGGCGAGGCGATCGCACTTGCAGGCCCTTTCAGCAAAATTATGGACAAAAATGTCAAAGATCCGTTTGTCCGAAATTGGCTGAATTTGTTGTGTTTCCTGCTGTCTGGACTTCCCGCCGACGGAACGATCGCAGCCGAAGTCGCTTTCATGTTCGCCGACTGGTATCGCCCCAATGCAGTTTTGGACTATCCGATCGGCGGTAGTGCAGCTTTGGTAAATGCCCTGGTACGCGGTTTAGAGCGCCACGGAGGGCAGTTGCTGCTAAATTCCCACGTTGCAGAAGTTTTGGTGGAAAACAACCGGGCTGCGGGCGTGCGGCTGCGATCGGGTAAAATTATTCGATCGCACAAAGCCGTCGTCTCCAACGCATCCGTTTGGGATACCCTGAAACTGTTGCCTGAAACCTCAGTCCCGCAAAGGTTTCGGCAACAGAGGCAGACCACGCCCGAGTGCGACAGCTTCATGCACCTGCATCTGGGAATTGATGCTGCCGGAGTGCGATCGGACTTGGCTTGTCACTACATCTTCGTCAAAGACTGGGAAAAGGGCGTTTCCGCCCCTCAGAACGTCGTTCTCGTCTCGATTCCCTCCCTCCTCGACCCCGACCTCGCGCCTCCGGGAAAGCACGTCATTCACGCATATACCCCCGGAAACGAGCCTTACGATTTGTGGCAAAAGCTCGATCGCACCAGCGAAGAGTACAAGCTGCAAAAACAAGCGCGCGCCGAGGTAATGTGGGAAGCCTTAGAGAGAATTATCCCCAATATTCGATCGCGCTGCGAAGTCACCTTAGTTGGGACACCCCTCACCCACGAACGGTTTTTGCGCCGCCATCGCGGTTCCTACGGGCCCGGAATTCGGGCGGGTAGCGGCTTGTTTCCCGGGCCGAGAACGCCTTTAGCGGGGCTGTTTTGCTGCGGAGATTCGACGTTTCCGGGAATAGGTTTGCCCGCTGTTGCTGCTAGCGGTGCGATCGCCGCCAATACGATCGCACCTTTGTACAAACATTTGGAATTGATTCGGGAAGTTATTAATTAGTTGTTATATAGCCTTTCTCAATAACATGAGGTGCTCTCGCGGGCATTGGGCATTGGGCATTGGGCATTGGGCATTGGGCATTGGGCATTGGGCATTGGGCATTGGGCATTGGGCATTGGGCATTGGGCATTGGGCATTGGGCATTGGGCATTGGGCATTGGGCATTGGGCATTGGGCATTGGGCATTGGGCATTGGGCATTGGGCATTGGGCA
>NZ_JAUBTL010000078.1:0-29141 GCF_036702475.1 Microcoleus sp. D2_18a_B4 | reverse complement strand
TAGGGGCGGTGCCCCCGTGCCCGCCCCGGCGCTGAGGGGGCAACCACGGGGGGATTGCCCCTACAGGCATATTTGGCACGATCGTCAAGCGGGTAGGCGATCGCGCCATTGCGTACTCAATCGATTTGACTGTAGGGGCGGTGCCCCCGTGCCCGCCCCGGCGCTGAGGGGGCAACCACGGGGGGATTGCCCCTACAGGCATATTTGGCTTGCTCCATCTGCGTTCATCCCCGTTCATCTGCGTTTATCTGCGGTTAAAAAAAGAGCGATCGCCCTTAATCCAAAAAGTGCGATCGCCCCTTTCAATTCCTAACCAGAAATCACCTCACTCAAAAGATGAGCCTGAGAACCCTCAAGCCGAGGCCCATGAATCTGCACCACCCTAGAAGCCAAGAAATTGCCCCAGCGAGCCGCTTGTGCAGAACTCAAACCATTAGTAATTCCAAACAAAACACCGCCCGCAAAAGCATCCCCAGCACCCACAGTATCGATCGCCTTTACCGGAAATCCAGCCACATCAACAATCTGTTTGTTCTCCACCACCATGCAGCCTTTATCCCCATTAGTGATAAAAGCCAAATCAGAAATCTCGCTCATTTTCCGAGCGCACTCTTCCAGAGATTCCTCCTTAAAAAAGCTCCGAACTTCATCAGCATTGCAAAAAATTACATCGCAATATTCCGAAACCACCTTGTGAAAATCATCAGCAAATCGATCGACTAAAAAGCCATCCGAAAAAGTAAAAGCCACCTTCACACCCAGACGCTTAGACTGTTCCATCGTCTCAATGCTAGCCTTTCTCGGATCAGGAGCATCCCAAAGATAGCCCTCAACATAACTGTACTTGCAGTGAGCCAGTCGATCGACATCAATATCACTCGCCGCCAGAGTAGTAGAAACCCCCAGATTAGTACACATCGTGCGTTCCGCATCCGGCGTAGTCAGCACAACACAAGTACCAGTGGGTTCCTTCGACTCAGCAGCAGGATGCACATTAAAATCAATCCCCGCCGCCAGCAAATCTTGCCGGTAAAATTCGCCGTTAGTATCCTTAGCAACCTTCCCCGAATAATAGGCTTTACCGCCACTCTGAGCCAAACCAATCATCGTATTTGCCGCCGAACCTCCCGATCGCATTTGCAGCGAATTGTGCTCTAAATCGTGCAAAATCCCCCCCTGCGTTTCTGAATTCATCAGCGTCATCCCGCCGCGATTCAGCCCGTGGCCGAGTACAAATTCATCTTCCACCAATGCTAGGATGTCTACAAGGGCATTTCCCACGCCAAACACATCCACGGAACCAGATTCTTGATTATTTTCTGTCATCGCTGCTTTTTTTTACACTAACTATCAACTCTATAATAAATCGGATTAAAGTCAACATCCCCACTCCCAATCTAAAGTCCCCAACTTAAAATCTAAAATTCACAATCCAAAATCCCCAATCTAAAATCTAAAATCCCAAATCTAAAATCGCTATGACTTGTCTCCCACCTCTGATTCAGCAAATGTTGCAGCCCGGTTTTTACCCGCACGGGGTGACAGAACCAGTGCAGCTAATTCAGACTCACGCTTCCTTTGTTTTGCTGACAGGAGATTATACTTACAAAATCAAGAAACCAGTCAATTTTGGCTTTTTGGACTATTCAACTTTGGAGAAACGGCAGCATTTCTGCAACGAAGAATTGCTGCTGAACCGACGCACTGCACCGGAAATTTATCTAGAAGTTTTGCCAATTGTTAAAATTGGGAATTCCTTTCAATTAGGCAGCAGCTTACCTGCTATTAATTCAGCCGAAATTGCTGTAGAATACGTGCTGAAAATGCGGGAGTTTCCTCAAAAATCGCTGTTGCTCAGTTTGTTGGAACGCGGACTGTTGACCGAGCAAATTATGGCAGACTTAGGGCGGGAAGTTGCCAAGTTTCATAGCAGGGCAATTAGTAATAGCTACATTCGCACATTTGGCGAAGTCAGTCAGATTCGTACAGCAATAAACAACAATTACCGGATTTCGGAAAAATATATTGGCGGGCCGCAGACTCAGGCACATTTTCAGGAAACTAAAGATTATACAGATGCGTTTTTTGAAAAAAATCAAGAATTATTTAACCGACGGCTTGCCAATAATAAAATTCGCGAGTGCCACGGAGATTTGCACTTGCGGAATATAGCATTCTGGCCAGATAAAATCTTGCTGTTCGACTGCATTGAATTTAACGAGCCTTTTCGCTTTGTTGATGTCATGTACGATGTCGCTTTTACAGTAATGGATTTGGAATCGCGCGGGCGCAGAGACTTAGGCAATGCTTTTCTGAATACTTACATCGAACAAACAGGCGATTGGGAAGGACTGCAAATGTTGCCTTTGTATTTGAGCCGTCAAGCTTATGTTAGAGCAAAAGTAACTTCGTTAATGTTGGACGATTCCGCTATTTCAACTCCCCAAAAAGCAGAGATTTCACAAACTGCCGCTCATTACTATAAACTGGCTTGGCAATACACACAACCGCGCCGGGGAAAGTTAACTTTGATGTCTGGTTTGTCTGGTTCTGGCAAGAGTACAGCAGCTCGATATTTGGCTCGCCGCACTGGGGCAATTCACATTCGATCCGATGCGGTTCGCAAACATTTAGGGGGAATTCCTTTAAATGAACGTGGCGGGCAAGATTTGTACTCGGATGAAATGACGGCACAGACTTATGGTAGATTGTTAGAGTTGGGGATAATTTTGGCTGACCGAGGTTGGGATGTGATTTTAGATGCAAAGTTCGATCGCCAAAACTTGAGAACCGATGCGATTAATCAGGCTCAATCCCACGGCTTGCCCCTGCAAATCATTTACTGCACCGCACCACTTGAAGTATTGCGAGAACGACTGCAACACCGCCGGGGCGATATTGCGGACGCGACGGCAGAACTATTGAGTTCACAGCAAGCAGCTTTTGAACCTTTTACAGAATTAGAGCAAATTTCTGTAAACATTGTAGATACCCTGCAAGACTTAGAGGTACAATTAAACTTGATTTGTGGGGAGTAGTTGCAGTTCGATCGCCCTTGCCAATTTGATTGTCTGCTAATATTGTCAATATCTTTCTGTATTATTACAAAAAAAACTTGCAGCTTATGCCAAAATTTACCGGAGACTCCAAGGGGTTTAGCCCCGCGCTGATATGGTTTGTGTTGTTTACCGTTGGGTTTCGCTTAGTAGGAGCTGCGCTGCCCCTGAGTCTTGGCTTTGGTGTCATTGGTGGCGTGGCAGCAGGTTTAATTGTCGCTTGGTGGCACAACGAATTACTACTCAACCCGAATATGCGTTCCAAGGAGAAAACCTCGGATGCTATCCTCAATAAAGAAGTAGTGGAAAGGGAGAGCAAACTATATAGCAAAACCTCTAGGCGTGAAGCTCCTACATTGTTAGACTGGTTGTCCGGGCCAGAGGATCGTCGCTAGCTTTAGTCATTAGTCATTAGTGATTAGTCATTAGTCATTAGTCATTAGTCATTAGTCATTAGTTAACAGTCACTAAGGTTCTTCGGCCCAATACCCAATACTTCGGCTACGGGAGCGTACTTCCAATGCCAAATTCCCAATTGAATGTTTGTATTTCTATCGAAACTCCTGCCGCTGTTTATTTATCCTTTGGGGTTGAGTTGCCTGTTAATGATGGCGGCTTTAATCACACTTTGGAAGCGTCCAAAATGGGCGGCGGCGCCAATTGCTGCAGCTCTAATTATTTTACTGCTCGGAAGTAGCGGTTGGGTTTCAAAATCGTTAGTTCGATCGCTCGAATGGCAAAACTTACCAACCGCCGAACTCCCCCAAGCTGAAGCGATTATCGTCTTGGGCGGCGGTGTCAAAGCAGCTTTACCTCCCCGTCCTTGGGTAGAATTAGCGGAAGCGGGCGATCGCATAATCTACGGTTCCCGACTTTATCGGCAAGGCAAAAGTCCCCTGCTAATTCTCAGCGGCGGTAGAGTAGATTGGAAAGGCGGCGGGGCTCCCGAATCGGCAGACATGGCAGAAATTGCCCAAACAATGGGTGTACCGGCATCAGCAATTCTGCAAGACCCAGATTCACACAACACTTATCAAAATGCGGTCAACGTGCGGAAAATTTTAGATGCTAAAGGCATAAAAGGGCCAGTTTTGCTAGTGACATCGGCGATGCACATGACTCGATCGCTCTTAATTTTCAAGCGGCAAGGCATAGCAACCATTCCAGCACCAACAGACTTCCAGATAACGCAGCAGGATATCGCAGCATCCCAAAACAATTGGCAAGCAGTCGCCTTGGATTTATTGCCGGATACCTATCAGTTAAACCAGTCAACTAAAGCTTTGAAAGAATACATCGGTTTGTTCGTCTACCGATTGCGGGGATGGCTTTGAGAGAATTTTAGATTTTAGATTTTGGATTTTGGATTCAATCAAGCACTTATAGCCGTCGCCCCTACACAAGTTCAGGAGTTATACCAAATCCGGGTTAAAAACCCCTTCCCAAGCGCGAGGGGGAGAGGGGGAGATTTCAATCGCCTCCTTCATAAAGGGGATGACAAACCCGGATTGAGTATTGTGCATCAAGACTGAGAAACCGGGTTTTTTACCAAAATAAAAGACCTTGATGCACTATTTCCGTCAAAAAACCCGGTTTCTGCGTCCAGGACTAAACTTGTGCCAATATTGAGCGCACCCTACACGATCGCTCTTTATGTAGTACAATATAATTACGTTTGTCATACAACGGTAACTATAACAAAATAATACAATGTCAAAGCCAAAGTCTCCAAAACAAAAAATGGCGACAATCCGCGAGGTTTACGATCGCATTTTATGGGATAGTCGTTTAGACCATCGCGCCTTTAGTCTGGGTTTTAGCGATCGCATTTCTGGCAATATCCGGGAAAAACTCCTGTCAGAATGGGAAGTAAACGGGGATATTCCCTGGCATCGGATTCGTTATGTTAAATGCGGGGAAACAATTGTTTGGGATCGCGATCGGCTGCTAGACTTGTTTGCTACTGGAGAATTACCAGTCACAGCATGGGTGGTGGCAGCGGGAAACGAGGAATCGGAAAACCAGAAACAGCAAATTTTTCCTCACCTGCTACCTTCGATCTCTGTTACTGACTTCCACACTATACCTATTTACCGCTACGATCGAGAAAATTGGCAAGCCATCGATTATTCCTTAGAGTCGGTAACAGTAACAACATTAAAAATTGCCAGTTTTAACGTATTATCAGATCGCTACGAATCCGAGCAGACGCAGACAGCCAAGCGAATTCCCATAATTATAGAACATCTGCGTCAGTGTGATGCCGATATTATCGCCCTCCAAGAAGTAACGCCGCGCCTGTTAGAAATACTGTTAGCTGAAGATTGGGTACAGGGTTATAATCTCTCCGAATCTCCCCAAGGCGAGACGCTGGAATGGCACGGTTTATTGCTGCTATCCAGATTGCGGTTTAACTTAGTAGAATATCGCTACTCGCAGCGGAAGCGGGTATTAGTAGGAAAGTGGCTGCTTAACGGGCAAACTCTAAATGTCGCCGCCGTCCATTTCACCAGCGATTACAATAAAAATGCTCTCGAAGTGAGATTGAAGCAACTTAATATTTTGCTAGAATATCTGAACTCACAGCCCGGAGATTGCCTAATTGTTGGCGATTTTAATGCTAGAGGCAACGAACAAGCAGAGATATTAACCCAAAACAATTTTAGCGATATTTGGCAAACACTCCATCCAGACGATCCGGGATACACTTTCAATCCCCAGGCTAATCCCTTGGCAGAATTAATGAGTCTAACTAAACTTGCGGCACGGTTAGATAGGATGATGTTGAGGAGTCACGATCGAGATTGGATATCTCGTAAAATAGAATTATTTGCCTGCAATCCCGTACCAGATACAGAAGGAAAAATCTATCCCTCCGATCATTTTGGTATCCTTACCCAGCTAGAATCTACAGCCTTTTTGCAAACCATCCCACCTGTTTATCGAAGCGCAGTTGTCATAATTCCGCCGGATGAAATTTTACCCGCAATTCAAACAATTCGCCGCCGCTGCGATCGGCAATTTCACCGCTGGATGCCGCATATCAATCTACTGTATGGTTTTGTGCCAGAGGCATATTTTCCAGAAGCAGCAGCAGCCATCGCCCAAGCACTGAAACAACTAGAACCATTTACCATTACTCTATCAAACTTTGAAATTTTTACCCACTCTTCTAGCTGTACTGCATGGTTAAATCCTATTCCCGAACCTGCTGATTCACTAAATCGATTGCAAACCGTACTCCAACAAATATTTCCCCAATGTAACGAACAAAGTACCAAATCGGCTAATGGATTCACACCCCATTTAACTGCAGGTCAATTTGCCACAGCCCAAGCCGCCAAAACCGAACTTTCCCAATGGCATCCCGTACAATTTCAAGTAGACTCGATCGCCCTAATTAGCCGCCGCGATAACGAACCATTCCAGGTTAGATACCGCATACCTTTAAAAGCAGAAAATTCGCCAGAAATTTCCAGTGCAAAAACAGGAGAAGATGGATCTAACCTATCGCTAATAGAAATAATCAACCAACTCGATCCCAAACTAACCCAAACACAGCTACAGCATCGAGAAGCAATTCAATCGATCGTAGCCCAAGCTTGTCGAGAATGTTTGGGCTACCCACCATTGTTGCAGCAAATCGGATCGGCACGTATAGGCGTACAAAGCAGCCACAGCGATTTAGACTTAATTTGTATAATTCCCGTCCCTTTAACAGGGGAAACATTCCTCAAACAGGTACAAAATAGACTAGCAGGATTGTGCGATCGCTCCCAACTGGTAAAATCGGCAAGAGTGCCAGTATTGAGAATGGAAATTGAAGGAGTCGCCGTCGATTTACTCTGTGCTACAACCCTGGGACAATCCCAGATAATTGAACCGTTATCTGAAGCCGCCCGACCCTTTTTCGATCCCCTCAGTTGGAGTGCCGCAGTCGGTATTTTGGAAGCGGACTTAATAGTGGATAGAGTCAGCCAACATCTGTCCTGGGATGTATTTACAAACTTGTTAAGGGCGGTGCGAACCTGGGCGAAAGCACGTCAAATTCACGGTAATGCTTGGGGATTTCTCGGTAATTTTTCTTGGGCTTTACTGACAGCTTGGACTTCCATTCAATGTGGAGATATAACCCCCCATTCCCCTAGCCTGTTTCGGGGCAACCACGGGGGGATTGCCCCTACGGAAAACGAGGGTTTTGTAGGGGGGGTGTCCCCGTGTCCGCCCGGCCCCAGAGACGATAAATTACTGGACATATTACTTGCCCATTTTTTCCAAATCCTCAGCCAACACGATTGGACTCAACCAATATCATTAACTGAAGCCGGAAAACAGTATCCAGTGCGAAAATCGCGGGAATGGTTTCCTGTAATAACATCGATCGAACCTTGTCAAAATAGTACCCGAAATGTCACGAGATCGACCGCAGAATTATTGCGCCGCGAATTGGGGCGCGGTGCAGAAATTGCCGAGGAAGTATTGGCGGGAAATACCGCTTGGACAACTTTATTTGAGTTAGCCGATTTACCTGAACAATCGAATGCGTTTTTAGTATTGACGGTAAGTAGTGCAGAAGTTGGCGAGTTAGAAAAATGCAGCGGCTGGCTTGAAGGTAACACTATCGGATTAGCGATTAATTTAGAGCAAAAACTTAATATCCATGTCAGACCGCGGCCGGGAATTACGAGAAGACAAAATCTAGTTAGTGCAGTGCTAGGTACGAGCTGTAATATAGATGAAGATGCTGCTGCGATCGCACAAATTAGCAATGAGTTTATCGACCAGTTCAATAGTGTTAACGATCGCAGCAATATCTTGAAGGTAGAGTTGTGCGATCGCGCCTCACTTAGAAATGTGTTAGCCTAGAGCAATCACAGCCAAGATTTGCCACAGTCGCCCCCAAACAATCATGCTGCCCCACGAGTTGCAAAACATTGCCCCAGAACCGACTCCCGCGGCCGAAATTTTTCAGAGACACCAAATTGTCCGCGAGTTTTACGATGAAATTAAGTACCGTCAAGAACTAGAACTTCACTGCCAGTGGTATTACGCTACAGCCAAGCAGCATCAGCAGGAATTGCAGAAAATGCAGGGAGATTGGAATATTTTAGGTTGGTTCAGCCGCGCACGGTCGAAAAATTAAGCGTTAAATAAAAAAGATGGTTTGTAGTAAGGACTTTAGCCCTGCCGATCGACTAAAAACTACAGAAAAAACTGAACTCCTCACTACAAACTCTACAACAGTTATATGACTCCCGCCCAAAAACGGATAATTGCTTGCCGACAGGAGTCGCGATCGTCACAAAATTTTAGATCCTAGTTCAAGCTTCCAGATTCATCTGTGGAGTAAATCTAAAATCTAAAATCTAAAATCTAAAATCGACTGACCGGATTTGATCTTGTCTTTGGGTTCCGGCTTCAAATTTTGAGACAGCTAGACTTCCGAAGATATCAATTCGACCTCATCCTCTTTCAGGTGAGCTCGAAATTTTTTGTCAAATTGTACTAGAATCGGCCAATTAGCACTGACAGGTCGGCCGTGCCATTCGTGAACGATCGCCACGACTTCTCCTTCCATACCCTTAATATCAAATGGTTGACTGCGATTTTCAGGGTGGTGGTAGACAACAACAGAGTTTTTAATGCAAACGCGATCGCCAACTTTCATAAATTTAAACTTAGTGTTCTTTCTTCCAAACTCTACAAAGCGTGCAAGTGCAGAACACCTGTACGCTTTGGGGACAGTCTTTTTATCTTCCCACATAAGTAGAACTAAAATTCAAAGAACGTTGTTCTATTTCGGTGCTTTGATCCCAAGTGGGGGCGGGTTTACCAGATTGTGGGTTTTAGGCAATTATTGTCGGTGAAACCCGCCCCTACAGGATGTGGGGACTAATCGAGAAACTATTTACTTAACTGATTTAACCAACACTCAACATCAACGGCCAAGGTTTGACCCAACTCCAGCAACTGCCGGATTGAAGACAAGTCCCAGCCGGCGCCGGAACCTGCAATCCCCAAGGCAACGGCAGCGACAACACTCTCGCCCTCGGAGGCATCTTGCAGTTGCAGCCAGCCCAAACACAGAGGCACAATTTGACTGTACAGAGAATCGAAATACAGTTCCTGCGATCGATCCAGACACAAACCCAAACTCAGCCGATCGCCCACCGCAATCAAACGCTCGATCGTGCGGATATCAGCTTCCAACTTGACAGGCGAGCGATCCTCCGCGCCCGATCCTGCTTGCAGCAGCCTGTCTAGCGATCGCCAAACCAGCCTTTCCAAAATTTGCTTGACTTCGGGAACGTTCAACCGACAGCGGAGATGGCCGCTTTCAGTGGCGATCGCCTCTATTTCTGCCAGCAGCGACTCCCCGTCCTCGGTTTCCTGTTCCAGGGCCTTGGCCGCCGTCAAACAGCGGTGTCCCAAAGCCACCTCAGCAGCCACCTGCAACTCTACGGGCACCTGCAGCTCGTCGCGGTGGAACGCCATTATCACCCCGTAATTTTCCCGGTAAACCTGAGTGTAAAGCTGATCCAACCGAGTCAAGTTTTCCTGACTCAGCAACTGCACGATCCGGTGGCGTTCCTCAGCAAACAAATCCCGCAAGCTAAAGGACTGATCTCCAAACAGGCGAACCATTTCCAGAATCGCGTGGGCGGCCGAAGCTTCTTGCAGAACTCCAAACAACCGCTCTTTGAGCATAGTGTAAGACCGGCGGCTGCCAAAAGGCTGAATGCAGCAGTGGAAGTCCCAGCCGCCGAGGTGGAACGCAGCAAACACAAAAACCTCTGTTTCCCGTGTAATTTCCGAGGTTAACTCCAATTGACCCACAGCCAGAGTCATCGATCCCATGCGCTGAATTTGGAAATCTTCCTGCTGGGCCTGATAGCAGTAAACTCGCTCTTCGCGGGAATATTTGGCAAACAGAGAACTGATTGCGTAGTGGGCGGCCACTTGTCTGAGACTAATTTGGGCTGTCACCACCAGTTGGCGGTAAACTTCTGCCCCTGTTTTAAAACACTCAACGTTGCTGGGTACGAGGGCTAGTTGAGCGACAAAATCCTTTTCTAGCTGGATGCCGGTAACTTCGCCCGCCAATTCCAGCGCCCGGGCCGCGTAGCGCAGAATTTGCACGCCTTCTGGCCGCGAAATTTCTTCAAAAAACCAGCCGCAGCTAGTGAACATTAACAGGGTGTGGCGCTGCATTTCCAGCAGTCGCAGGGCGTCCACCTGTTCTCCGGCATCGAGGGGGCGCACTTGATGGCGTTGAAGGAAACTGTCAACGTTAGCGGGCGATCGATCCCGGATGACCTCAATATATTCATCTCTGGCTTTCCAGGGATCGCTCAACAGCTTGCGTCCCGCTTCTTCATAAATCGGAATCAGTCGATCGCGCAGCCAATTCAGAGTATCCCGCAGAGGGCGGCGCCATTTGAGGTGCCATCCGCCGCCACCACCGCAGCCGCAATCATCTTGCCAGCGATCGACCCCGTGAGAACAACTCCAGGCCGTCACCGGTTTGAGTTCCACTTCCCAAGCGCTCGGATTTTGACTTAAATAATGAGCAAAATTCGTCACCGTCCAGCCTCGACGGGGAAACTCTTCTGTGAAGGCGTAGGCGAGGCATTTTTCCGTACTGTGTTTGTGGTGGCCGAAAGTTTCGCCGTCCGTCGCCACGCAGATTAATTGAGCCGGTCGGTGGTCTCCCCGTACTGCTTGACCCAAGCGCCCGACCAAGTGGTGGCTGCTGCTGAGAACGTCATTGAAGCCCATATCCCGCGAGATCGGGCCGTCGTAGAAAAAGATATCAATGTAGGGAGTGTTGGCAGGTGGGGCTTCGGAATTTTGGGAGTGCTGGCGGCCAAAATAGTGAGTGCTCAGCGGCGAGAGTTGGTGGTCAGCCATCAACCGCATTTCCGGCTTCAAATAGCAGCGGTACGGGCGAGTCGGATCGATTTGACCCCCGCCGACTTCGTGCCATTCGGAATTATGCCCATGTTCCCCTTCGTGGTTTTGCCCGATTAGCGGGCGGCAGCGTTCGGCTTGGGAGGGGGCTAAGACAATGAAGCGGATGCCTTCAGCGACTAAAACTTCGAGGGTGGCGTAGTCTACGGCGGTTTCGGCGAGCCACATTCCTTCGGGATCGCGATTGAACCGGGAGCGAAAATCTGCGATCCCCCAGCGAATTTGGGTGTATTTGTCTCGCTCGTTAGCGAGGGGCATGATGATGTGATTGTAGACTTGGGCGATCGCGTTGCCGTGACCGTTGAGACGCTGACAGCTTTTGCGATCGGCTTCCAGAATCCGCTGGTAGACTTCCGCGTCGTAGCGTTCGAGCCAGCTCATCAGGGTGGGCCCGATGTTGAAGCTCATATACTCGTAGTTGTTGACGATCCCCGTGACTTCGCCGCGATCGTTAAGTATGCGGGCAAAGGCGTTCGGGCGGTAGCACTCGATGTCAATGCGTTCGTTCCAGTCGTGGGCGGGAGAGGCGCTGGCTTGGCGTTCGATCGCGTCCAGGTAAGGGTTTTCCCGGGGTGGCTGGTAAAAGTGACCGTGAACCGTCACGCACACCCCAGTTGCTGCAGCCACACTGGTTTGGGTTGCAGCCGTTACGGTTGGCGAAGGCAAAGGCAGCACATCGGATTGAGTTGTAGACGAAATCATGCGGGCAAATCCTCACTCAAGTAGTTAAAGACAATAAAACGAGCCTAATTAGAAACTGAAACCTTACGCAGCAAGAGTTACAGCTAGGCATCTGTTAGGACTAAATTTGGCTGACAAGTTTTGATACATTTGTAGTATTGCGAGCAAAGCATTCGTTCCAAGATGCCAACCGTCGATCCCTGGGTTTTTTGCCAATGCTTTGCTGTTGAAAGAGTTAAAAAATGTAGCTTTTGCTGCTTTTTGGCACTTGCGACCCATTTCGGGTTAGTGCTTGCAGCACTGCTCATTGAGAGTTTCATTTACCTTGCTGGATTGTAAAGTCTTATTCATTAAATAGCAACTTTTCGCCGGAAAGATTTAATTTTTGGCAATAAATCTTAGCGGTTGTGGATATCGGTTTAATGCCCGATCGATTTATAGAATAAGAGTATTGCCCGAGTTTCGCATCATACTTTAGGTGCTTTTTACGTAAGTTCTGGAGAAGTTAGGGCGGTTGGGTTAGGGCGGGGCAGATTTGCTGCAAATGTACTTTCCAGAAGAGTTGTAACACTTGTGCGGAGTCAAAAGGCAAGAAAAAAGCAAAACGGTAAGTGTTATGTTTTAACTCCTGAGAGGTATGTGGGGGCGGAGGCGGAGGCATTGGAGGAGGAGGAGGAGGGTTTGGACGAGAAGATGCTGCATTTGACGGCGAAGTTGGAGAGGCAATTTGCCGAGAGTGCCAAGTTAGGGGCGATGATTCGGGGAAATCGGCAGAGGGTGGGTTCTGGCGGATAGTTCGTCAATTGCTGAAGATTATCATGATTTTTTGCGAGAACTTAAGGAACGTATTGTGCAATATCAAGTGCGGCCCGTACTTTTTAGGCAAAGAAGCGCAATAGCGAGAATTAGAGAAAGCTTTAATCGATCGCATCCGCGATTTTTTGCTAGAGTTGAGTGTGGGATTCGCCTTAAATCAATAAATTAATGGAAGCAGAAACCTAATTATGTTAACCTCAAGCAATTTTAAGAGAAACCTCGATCAGTTTAATAAACTTATAGCTGAGGGAGAGGCTATGTACAAAGCAATAAAAGTCACACCAGGTGAATGGTATTCACCTGCTGGATATAGCATTTTCCGTGAACCACCTAGACAAGCGCCTGAAAGATATGTCTTGGATCGAGATTATGATTGGCAAAAGTGGCAGACTAACTACAAGTTACTTTTAGAGGAAGTTATCCCATTAACTAACAGTCAGCGAACTTCATTAATTGAAGTATCCTGGGGCTGGGATCTTAAAACGAATTTAACGGCTCATCTGTCAAACTTGAAGGCAGTCAAAGAAACTTACGAAAAAGAGTTGTTCAGTTCTTCTCAATCTGCTTTAGGCTCCTTTAGCTTGGAAGATGTTAGCAAATTATTAAAAGGAGTTCCAGCGGGACTTCTACGTTGGACATGGGAAGGAAAGTCACGCACACAGGGCGGTACACCTCGGCAATGGTACATAGAAAATGAATATCACGTGCAAAATTTGCTATATTTTTTATTAGCTGCGGTGTTCGCCGATATCAGGGAAGAAGAATATACTGGATCGGTAGGGCAGAAAAAACCAAGAGTAGACCTAGTAATTCCCTCACTTAAATTGGTTATTGAAATCAAGTTTTGGTATGGCAAAGACAAGCCCCAAAGAATTATTGAGGAAATTGCCGAAGATACGTCTTTATACCTAGCTCAAGGCTCCCCCCACGAACAAATGATTGCTTTTATCTGGGATGACTCTCGCAGGACAGAAGAACACCACTTATTAAAGAGTGGACTCAAAAATTTGAAGGGTATTTTTGATGTAGTTATAGTTTCTCGTCCAGGGCGTATGCCAGACAATACATCACTAATCAATGAACAAAATAATGAATAATTAGCTATTTGGTAAAGACCTGTTTAAAATTATTGAGGTTAAAATAAGCGTGGTTCTGAACACCCAAAAAGAGGAATTTAGCTATGCTTATGTCTATGCGGTAACAGCCGCGGCAAGCTACTCATTCCAAATAGCCCCGCGTCCCTTAGATGCAGAAGGAGTTGACGTAATTCTTACAGGTTTGGGACCATCACAATCAACGCGCCGCCCTCGCCTAGATGTCCAAATAAAATGCACCTCCAGAAAATTACTGGATAATGAAATTATCCGATATCCCCTAGAAGTTAAAAACTATGAATAATTAAGGCTAGAAAACCCTTTCGTCCCCCGCATTCTGATTATCGTTTTAGTACCCGACAGCCAAGAGGATTGGTTGCGCCAATCTCAACAAGAACTCTCCCTTCGCCATTGTGGCTACTGGGCATCATTGCGAGGGCTACCGCCCACCCAAAATCAAAACACTGTCACTGTTCAAATACCCACACAAAACATTTTCAACACAGACGCTTTAAAAACTCTCATGCAGCGCATTGAATCAGGAGAACTCCTATGATAGTAACAGTCCGCGACCCCGATATTCTCAAAACCTTAGAACCGCCTCAAGTCGCTGCTTATTTACAAAAACACGGATGGCACGAACAAAGCCGAGACGGTGACAAATCATCCATCTGGACTCGCAAGAATGAAGCAGGCGAAGACTACGAAATTTTGTTAGCTCTCAAGCCAGAAATCAGCGGTTTTGCTCTGCGGATGTACGAAGTCATGGAAACCCTAGAAATTGTCGAAAATCGCTCTCAAATTGAAATATTAGCAGACTTGATCACCTCACTCCCCAATATGACCTTACAGGGAATTGTCATGCAAGTTCACACCCCCAACACCGACAAATTAAGTGGCGAAATAACCTTAATAGGCGTCATTGCTGACAAATTGCGGAAAATTCAAACTTCACTCGCAGACAAAGATTATATCCTGGCGATTAAAGCTTATCAAGAACGCTTACCGATTCTCTGTAGCGGTGACTTAATCAAAGACAACAACGCCTTCATCCTCAAAAACCCCCACAACTTAACCCTCGATGAAGTGTGGTAAAACTAACAGATTTTGTCGAAATCTATAGCGGTTCTCAGGAAAGTAAGGTACTCTTCCGATGCCCAATGCCCAATGCCCAATGCCCAATGCCCAATGCCCAATGCCCAATGCCCAATGCCCAATGCCCAATGCCCAAGAACATCTCATGCTACTGAGAAAGGCTATATATTAAACACCTTCCAAACAGATATCAAGTTCCCTAGCAAAGGCCTCTGGCGCATCCAGCATCAGCCAGTGTCCAGTATCGGCGATCGTAGTTGTCGTCAGTGTGGGACGGAGGATGTGGAGGCTGAACGGAAAAGTGTTTGAGGGAGCAATAATGGCGTGGGCTCGTGTTCCAGGGGCTGCTAGGTAGCGATCGAGAGTATCAACTGCTTCAAAGGGAAACATCCCGCGATACATTCCACGCAGACAATCCCGTGGAGTCGCCGCCAAGCAAGCGAGAATCCGATCGCGCGTATGGGCCCTGCTTCCTGTCAGTGCGTCGTTGAAGCCCGCTTCCACAGCAGCCCGCCAATCCTCCGTCTCCAGAACTCTCTGGTAGGGGACGATGCGTCCCTCGTGCACCTCTGCAGACACCTTGGTAAAGTCTCCAGGTGGGTCTGCCAGGATCAACTGCGCGATGCGGTGCGGTGCGGCGGCTGCTGTGGCGAGGGCAATACAAGCACCGAAACTGTGTCCGACGATCGCCACTCGATCGAGTCCCAGCCCATCAAGTACCGCCAAAACATCCGCTGCACAGGAGGCGGGCGCATAGTTGCCGTCCTCCGGCGGTGCAGAATCACCGTGTCCCCGCATATCAAGGGCGATCGCGCGTCGGGTACGGGCGACATGGGCAAGCTGCGCCTCCCAGATGTTCGCAGAAACCGTCATACCGTGCACGAACAGCACCGGCAGCAGATCCGACTCCCCAGCGGTGACAGGGCCGCTGGCTTCGATGATGTGAATAGTGCCGATCGGTCCTTTGATATTTGTCGATCGCATAAAAACTTCTCCTAAGTTTTATAGTCCTGGACGCACGGGTAGTCAGAAACCGGATTTTTCGCAAAAATACTCGGTTATATCAAATCCGTTAACATCGGAATTATTATCTCTCTTCTCTTTCTCTGTGTCCTCTGTGCCCTCTGTGGTTCAATCATTCCGATACAACCTGAATTGATATTAGAGCATCGCAGAAAAGGTAAAAACCCGGTTTCTTTGGTTTGAACTGGTAAGTCAGGTTTCAATTTCCTCTTTTCAAACAACCAATTTTACCTCTGTTACTCCTTGGCGCAATTCATACTGTCCCTTTACCCAAAATTGTTTAATTTTTTCACCCAAAAACGGAGCGGTTTGCATCATCAATAAACGCAATAATCCATTTTTTCGCAGTTGTTCGCCTTTCCACGCTTCTTGTGCTTGAAGTTGTTGGGCGCGAATAATTTCGGATTCGCGTTCTGCCTGAATCCGCGATAATCCTAAGTCAATATCCTCGTAATTAGCCCCTGCTTTCAATAAAGGTACAAGGTGATTGGCGGCAACAATTACATCGCGGAACGCCATGTTAATTCCTTGAGCGCGAACCGGAGACATGGGATGTGCAGCATCCCCCAAAAGTATGATTCCTGGTCGATGCCAGCGCGGACAGCGACCAACCACAACAGATAATCGCATCGGAGATTCGATCGTATCGGCACAGTTGCGGAAATGTTCTGCCATCCACGCAGGAGATAGCGATGCGAAAGTTTCTGCCCAGTCTGTGTCTTTCCGATCCGTTTTGTCATCTGCCGATAGCACCCAAGCCAGATGAAGTTTTCCTGATTCTGCCCCATGAAAGACACTAAATCCGCTACCGCCATTCAGGATGGAATAAAATACATTATCCGCCACAAACCGAGGATGAGCGGCAAGTTTAAACCACAGAACATCTATACTATTCTGCTGTTTTACTAACTCTAATTCTGCACGTTGTCGTACAACCGAGTTTCTACCATCTGTACCAATCACAAGTGCAGCAGGAATCTCTCGCCCATCTCCTAGCTTTACACCCGCAATGCGATCGTTGCTGTACAGTAAATCTTTTACGGGAACACCTGAGATAAATTCAAACTCTGGATGCAACTGAGCTTCTGAAATTAGTGTTTCTAGCAAAGGCGGTTGCGATACCAGCGTACAAGGTCGATTTGACCCCATTGGCTCATCAACTCGAAATAGTTGCCGATCGCCCACAACGAACTCCCAGGCATCAATTTGTCGGTGTGGAACACCTTCTAGGATAGTGGATAAACCCATTTGGGCGATCGCATCCAATCCGCTGGGCATTAACGCTTCACCGCGAAACACTCGGTAGGAATCTTTTGCCGCCTCTATCAAAGTAACAGCAATACCTCGTTTCACCAGCAGTAAACCAAGTGCCGCACCAGTTGGCCCCGATCCCACAATTACAACTTGCGTCATTGCCATTCCCCATTGTTTTTTGCGGATATTGAGATGTTAAAAAAGGTGGTAAAAGGAGGCGCAATCCCCTATTTTCAGCTATTTTTGGAGTGCCTGTTGAAAAGTCTTAACTGCATCAACATGATTCACCATATTGATGCAACGCAACAACAAATCCAGATCGATTCCTTTCACTTCCTCACTACTAGAAACCTTTTCATAGTGAAGCGCATCGCCCTCTCCCCGCAGGTGATAAACCTCTAACAATCCATCTTCCCAGAACCACACTTCAGGAATTTTGAGCCGCTTGTATGCCTCCAGCTTGTCGATCCCGCCACTGGAAAACACGATCTCAATCGCCAAATCGGGTAGCCGGCGACCGGGAGCAAGTTTATAAGATTCATCCGCCTCTCGCTTGACTTTTCCCGTTTCACTTTCCAGAGTCATTGAGCCAGTTGGAGTAAAGTCAAACCCCGCCATCAGCAGGTAAAGCTCCAACAATCCGGCAATTCTCTTCTTAATGGTTTCGTGGGGTTCTCCAGGCATTAGTTTAATCTCCAAAACTCCATTCAGGAAAGAAAGTCGATATCCTGGACGGTCTAACAATTGCTCAACTGCTTTGAACTCTCTCCAAGTGAGTCCCTCAAACAGAAGGGGTGATTCTTTTCTGGGTGGTGCGATGATTGCTGCAGTCATTTGATTCTCCAGTCTATTTCCAGATGAGAAACGATCGGGTTTGGAGGGCGATTTGTTTATTATAACTTTAAGTAGCATCCACTGTAAATCCGATTTGTTGGCCGTAGGATAGTTCCAGCGTGTGACCGTCCGGGTCTCGCAAAAAAGCCCAGTAGCCGATCGGATATCCAGCATCTTTTGGTTCCTCAAGCAGTACGCCTTCTTGACGTGCTTTGTCGCAGAGAGAATCCATGTATTCGCGGCTTTTGCAACCTACTCCGAGGTGTGCAAAGGGAGACAGAACGGGATGTACGGAGTCTGTTTGAATTAGGACAATTACAAAAGGGCGAGTGCGATCGGAAAGCCAGACCACAGCAACACCAGTTTCTGCATCAATGCGGCGGTGAACCACCTGCATTCCAGCATACTTGGAGTAGAATTCGATAGTGCGATCGACATCGGAAACGGGCAGTGCGATGTGTGTGAGACCGATATCAACCATATGTTATGTTGCTCCAGTCATATTAGACTTAACATCACTAATTGCCACTTCCAATATCATAATTTTAATGAGATGCTCGCCACTTTGGCGCTTTCAGATAGATTTGTTGAAAAAATATATAGCGGTTCTCAAGCGTGGTGAGGTATGCCCTATGCCCTATGCCCTATGCCCTATGCCCTATGCCCATGAGTACCTCATCTTTCTGAGAAAGGCTATACTTTTTTTGATATGGCTGATAATTATTTGCTCCTGTTGTCATTATCTAAGGTGAATCCCGCCTAAATTTTTCCTGAATAGCAGCATTTTCTATCTCGGTACCAAATATATCGAGCATTCCTATAATTTCTCTGTGTAGCTCTAGATATTCCTCCCTATCAAACACCGAATACTCACCGTGGGCAATTTCGTTCCTTGTCTTTAAAAGCTTAGTATCAATTAATACCGATTTAGTAGAGTATATTGAAAAGTCAATTCCGAGATTATAAGTTATTTCTTTTAAAATGTCAGAAGATAAATTCGATGCAGTAGATATTACATTTTTAGGTAGGATAGATCTGTGATTTAATTCGGAAATAAAGAACTCACAAACAGGTATATACAATGATGGCTTATGTGTCTCTTTTGCCTTTTTAAGTTTTTCTTTCATGGCCAAAGCTAAAAAATTACTAGAAAGCTTTTGATACGTAAGCTTTTGTGAGATAACATATTCTAGATAAGAGTTGGCTGCTAGCTTGACAAAACCTTCCCAATGGGAATAGAGAATACATACTCCACTCCGAACTAATACTTTATGTCTTTGGTCAGAAACATTTTTCGCTTCTATCAAAGATTTCATTTCTGACAGTTCCTTCTTTCGCCAAGCAAGATCCGTTGCCAATCTATCGCTTAATTGTTCCGCTGTTCGGATGCTCATGAAGGGGAAAAGACCTTTCTACCAAGCGGAATAAGATACGGTAAGCGTCTTGCTGCATTCAGTCCAGCTCCCGACCACTTTTTATAAGTTTGATTTGACCAAATACTTTTTATACGATTAGGTAATTGGTCTGTTAGAACCGGATTTTGATAGTTGTATCCAATTCCTAATGCTATTACCTCATAGGCCGATAAGAGAAAGCCTCCTAGGAATTTATCATTCTCCGATTTATATCGCTTGAAGCTATCGTCTCCCATAGCTTCATTAAGCATATTGAATGTCACATCAAACGCTCTCTCTATGTGGGTGCTATCCAAATCTTTTTTAATGGCCATTTCACGCATTCTAGCCGTTAGGAACTCGCTAACATCACCGCCCAGCGTTTGAATACTTGCATAATCTCGATCGAAGAAAAGAATAAAACGCAATACTAATTCCATATCATACTGTTCTTCATAAAGTCTATCGCTCAAAGCAATGCAGCTTTTAAATGACTCCCGATCGGCAAGTGAACGCATTAAATTATATAAATTTTTATTCAACATTAAAAGAATGCAATTTCTTACTTCTTGCGGTGTCGCAATCGCTCCTCCTGTATTCAGTCGCTGAAATAGCTCATATTTAATCATTTCATCACTTTCTTTTTCAACAATATTGACGGAGATTTTGGCACGTTTAATCAATAAACGCTGTGCCTGAGTTAAAGAGTTCTCTTTATCGTCAGGAGCGTCCCATTTTTTGCCTTTTAAAGAAGGCAAATAAGTAGTTTCTTGTAAGGCAACAAAAGATGTATCTTGCTCTTGATTGTCTCGTTTCAAAATACCGACAAATTCATATATGGTTGACAGTCTCTGCAAACCATCGATCACATCCCAAATCCCATCATCTCTTTGACTGACAAAAATTGGTGGAATCGGTATACCTAAAAGAATTGATTCTATAAAAGTGGATTTTTGATAATCCGACCAACGAAAAAACCTTTGAAAATCTGGGTGAATATCGATTTCCTTCTTCTCATAAAGACTGATCCACTCGCCAATAGACATTGAGTAGCTATCTGTCCGAATTTCTTGCCTTGTTTTGTCAATCTCTTCTTGTAGAGGCATGGCTGAAGCAGTCCTAAGTATTATGTATAGCTATACTTGCAGAATGGCAATATTTAAAGATTATATCACTGAACGAATATCTGAAAAAACGATCGCCCAGAAATAGTCAACTTTGCTCTCAAGACAATGCGGAACCTGATGCGATCGAGCGGGTAGAATACAAAAATCCATTGAACCGATCGGCTAAACAAATCCCTCTCTTAGTTTGTCACATCCGTGAAAGCGGCAATGCAGCGATCGCCCGTTAGCGAAGCCCTCGAAGAGGATCGCCCACCCCCAGCTTTAAGCCAACACCCAAATCCCTCACCCTTACCCTTTTTTTCATTTGGTCACAGGCTATGATTGACGGTTGGCAGCTTTTGAGAATCTAAATGCTAAACACAAATACAATTATTTCCAGTCTGCTGTTATTTATCCCAGTTTCCATCGCCGGACACTTTCTCGGCTGGGAATCCTCCACAATCTTCATCACCTCGGCTTTAGCCATCATCCCCCTAGCCGCGTGGATGGGAACGGCCACCGAAGAAATCGCCGTCGTCCTCGGTGCCAATTTGGGGGGTTTGCTGAACGCTACCTTCGGAAATGCCACGGAACTGATTATCGGCATCGTCGCCCTCAACGCCGGACTAATAGATGTTGTCAAGGCCAGCATCACCGGTTCAATTATGAGCAACCTGTTGCTGGTAATGGGATTGGCGATGCTGCTGGGTGGCTTGCGCTACAAAGAACAAGATTTTCAGCCGACAGTCGCCCGGTTGAATGCTTCAGCGATGAACTTAGCCGTCATTGCCATTTTGGTGCCAACAGCAGTTAATGCCACCTCTATTGGCATCCCTCCGGCAACTATGCAGAACCTCTCTAGCGCTGTGGCTGTAGTGCTGATTGTCGTCTACGTGCTGACGCTGCTGTTTTCTATGAAAACCCACAGTTATCTGTACGATGCAGGGGTGGCAGAAATAGAAATGCTGGAAGATTTAGCCGAAAATAACTTAGCACCAGACAGTCCTGACCACAAAGTCAATCTGCCGCTGTGGATTGGGGTGCTGTTGGCCTGTACCCTGATGGTAGCTGTCGAGTCGGAACTGTTGGTGGGTACTCTGGAAGAAGCGACGGCGCGTTTGGGGCTGACATCACTGTTTACCGGGGTGATTTTAGTGCCGATTATTGGCAATGCTGCCGAACATACGACGGCGGTGACGGTGGCGATGAAAAATAAAATGGATTTGTCGGTTTCTGTGGCCGTGGGTTCGAGTTTGCAAATTGCTTTGTTTGTTGCGCCCGTGTTGGTTTTGGCAGGTTTTGTCTTGGGCAAACCGATGGACTTGAATTTCAACCCGTTTGAACTTGTAGCGGTTGCGGTGTC
This sequence comes from Microcoleus sp. D2_18a_B4, assembly GCF_036702475.1. NCBI lineage: Bacteria > Bacillati > Cyanobacteriota > Cyanophyceae > Oscillatoriales > Microcoleaceae > Microcoleus > Microcoleus sp. D2_18a_B4. The sequence goes on along the minus strand of NZ_JAUBTL010000078.1, from coordinate 7,454 downwards.
GGTGCTGATCGCCAATTCTATCAGTTCTGACGGCAACTCTAACTGGCTAGAAGGTACTTTGCTGTTGGCAGCTTATACGGTTTTGGCGCTGGCGTTCTACTTCCATCCGGTAATTGAGGGACTTGTTTAAAAGGCTTTCTTATCGGGAAGCAAGAGGGAAGAGGGAAGAGGGAAGAAGGCAGATTTTTTCACTCCCTCACTCTTCCACTCTCCCACTCTCCCACTCTCCCACTCTCCCCCTCGCCCACTCTCACTTATTTCTTCGAGAATGGTGGTTGCGATCGTACAATTGAAATGTGGGTGCTCTCTCGTTATTAGTTCTGGTGTGTTTGTACATTATGTACTCTCATCAGGGATTTGTGACCTCGATCGGCTGTGACAAACAACAAAACCTTTGGCCTCAACCCGATCATCGTTAGAGCGCTGTGCCACAGGTTATACAAAAACACGGGATGCTGAAGTCAAGCGAGACTAAAGCCTCCCTTGACTTCAGAAACGCTGCAAGATTTCAATCAAGGGTGCTCATGAGTCTTTTACTAGGTGTGCTACGATCGTCATAAGTTGAAAATTGAGTCTGACTAGACAACGTAAAACATCGTACTCTTATTGTTGAGTACGTCGTTTCACAAACACGGTGTTGCCGTCTAGGAAAACTCGTATTTGAACAAAAACCGCACTAGATAAAGAGGACTAATCAAATACGGTATGCCATACCGAAATTAACGATTTTAGAGAAGACACCTCTAATGCGGCTTGAGTAATCTTGTCAAGGCAAGTAACGCAAGCTGAATCAAAAATCTCACTCACCAAGAGTGCACAGAGGTTAATCTAATCGCTTAATACTTGATTAAACTTCCTCCGAGCTACTTATGACCAGCATATTGACAGAGGCGCAGTTTTGTGCAACATTCTCAGAATAATGCCCAAAACCTGCAGGAAAAATTTTCTGGAAGAGTAAACGACGGTGGATTTAAAACTGACCAGCCTATAAAAAGGTCGAACGGGATACCACGATTCGTTAAATTGGTTGAAAATAATGGTTAAACAATGGCTAAAACCTTCCACAATAATAAATAGTTGTACAGACTGGAAAAATAGGGTGCTGCTCCACCCGAATTTACGCCTGTGGACAAGTAAGAGCCGACTCTCTTGGCAGAAGCAGGAATCAGACCCTCTAGAAAATACTTCTAGTTGAATGGTGAAGCTTAGATAAGTTTAGCCAAGTTTTGTATAGCAGTGTCAAAGTAAAACTTGATAGAGCAACCTCAATCAGGGTTATGTGGCTTCTGTGAGTTATTGCCTCAATCCCAAATGCCCGAATCCCTCCGATCCAGCCAACTCTGGCAAATCCGTGTGTATCCACTGCGGGTCAGAACTTTTGTTGCAAGGTCGATATCGGTTAGTCGCGCCTCTCGGAGGCGGCGGCTTTGGCAGAACATTTGAAGTGGACGACAACGGCGCCCGAAGAGTGCTCAAAGTCCTGCTCAAAGACCATCCCAAAGCTGTAGAACTTTTTAAGCAAGAAGCCGACGTATTGGTCAGGCTCAGACATCCAGGTATTCCAAAAGTCGATCGCGACGGTTATTTTACATTTACGCCAGCTCACAGCACAGAGTCTTTTCACTGTCTGGTGATGGAGAAAATTGCTGGGGCCAATTTGCAAGACTGGCTGAAACATCGGGGCCGCCCCATCAGTCAAGAACAAGCTCTGAATTGGCTCAAACAACTGTCGGAAATTTTAGACCAAGTTCACCGCCTCAACTATTTTCATCGGGATATCAAGCCGCACAATATTATGTGCAAGCCCAACGGGCAGTTAGTGCTGATAGACTTCGGCACTGCTAGGGAAGTGTCGGGGACTTATTTCGCTAAGGTGGGCCAGGGGCAAAATGTGACTGGTATTGTTTCTCCCGGCTACACGCCGCCGGAACAAACTAATGGCAAGGCTGTTCCGCAGTCGGATTTTTTTGCTCTGGGGCGCACTTTTGTTTATTTGCTGACTGGGAAGCCGCCGACTGCGTTTCCAGAGAACCCGCGCACGGGCAGACTAATGTGGCGCAAAGGAGCTCCTCAGGTTTCCGACCCCCTGGCTAATGTGATCGATTACCTGATGGCACCTTTTCCGGGAAATCGACCTCAAAGTCCCCAGATGGTTTTGCAGTGCTTGGAGGAAATTAATCTCGACGGCGGGGAAACTCAGTTGCCCACTCAGTTGCCGACGACGGGGCAAACTAAAATTCGCGCAACTGCCGGGGAGACTGGGGCGAAGAAGCAGAGTTCCAAGAACCGCCTCAGACCTCTGAATTCGGGATTGAACAAGACCGAGAAAGATGTTTTTGATTGGAAAAAGAAGTTGCTGGCGGGCACGGCTGTTTTGATGGTGAGTATTGGCGCCTCTCAAATTTACGGTTCGCTGCGTTACGGGGTGTTTCCAGCAAACCCGGTGTGGCTGCTTTCGACTTTACCTACCACTCAGTTTTTGCAAAGAAGTTTGGATAATGTCGGGAGTGTGAATGCGATCGCCCTGTCGCCTGACGGTAAAACTTTGGTGAGCGCAAGCTTTGGGACCATTAGAATTTGGAATGTGAGGACGGGAGGCCTGGTGCGGACTCTCAATTCGGTGCATTCTAAAAAATCGGTCAACACGCTGGCGGTGAGCCCGAACAGCTCGATTTTGGCCAGCGGCGGCGGCGACAATAATGTGATTCTCTGGGATTTGAAGACGGGGCGACGGATGCGGACGATTCCCGCTCACAAAGCCGCCGTCAAGGCGATCGCTTTTAGCAGGGACGGTCAAACTCTCGCTAGCGGCAGCGATGACAAAACTATTCGCTTGTGGAACGTCAGAACCGGCAGCAGGTTGCGGACTTTGAGCGGCCACGCCGGAGGAGTAAACGCGATCGCTGTGAGCCGGGACGGTAAAACTCTCGCTAGCGGGAGCGAGGACAAGACTGTGCGTTTGTGGAATCTCGGCACCGGAGAAGTCAGAAGAATTATCACAGGTCACAGGGGCCCGGTTACTACTGTGGCTTTTAGCCCGAACGGGAAAATTGTGGCTAGTGCTAGCACCGACAATACGATCCGTTTGTCGAACGTGCAAGACGGGAAGGGCACCCGCACTTTAAAAGGGCATTCGAGCTCGGTGAGGACGATCGCCTTTAGCGCGGACAACCGCACTTTGATCAGCGGGGGCGGAGATATTAGAGTTTGGGATTTGAAGACAGGAAAAGAAAGAAGCAGTATTTCGGGTCACAGCCAGTTTGTGAGTTCTGTTGCTATTTCCAGAGATAGCAAGACTTTTGTGAGTGGCAGTCCCGATCGCACTATTAAGATTTGGCGAATGCCATAGTCCTACTATTTTAGATTTTAGATTTTAGATTTTAGATTGAAGAGTGGAGGCGAGCGAGAAATCCCATCCCGACTCCGACGTGGAAGTCTGGGCCTTGCCCGCCCTACAACTCTTACTTGCCACAATTGGCAAAAGTAGAAAACAGGTTAAATTCTGTAACCCTCCACGCTTGCCATGTCTGCGCGCCAGCAAAAAGACTGTACCTAGTTATGCTTTTATCGCTGTCAACATAACTTTGCCAACTTAATGAAGCAACAGTTGGATACTGGGCCGGAAACTCCCCTGGTATAGGACTTACTTGCGAGCTCATGTTCCATCCTACTTGCTTGCTAAAATCTTTAATTTGACCTTCGCAAGTTCGACAGTTAGAACCGCCGACTTTCTGCCAAATCTCTAACTGTGGAGTCAATCCATATTTGCCATTGCTCGATTGCATCCACAGCCGATCGATCGCGCGGAGGTTCGGACAAGACAGATTGGCGGGGTTGTTGCGGATCAGAGAGACTGTTTCTTGATCTGCTTCGTACCATTTTTTGGCTTCTAATAAGGATTGAAGTTTGCTAAATTCGCTGTTGCTTTCTTGTGAATTAGCGGTAAATGCTGGTTGCAAAACTGCAATAAATGTGCCTACTAATGCGAGGGATAGTTTGCCAAGTTTAATCATGTTCCCTGAGTAAAAGTGATTTAACAAAGCACAGTTTACCATCTCTAGACCGAGATGAAATCTTCAGAGCCAATAAAATTGGGAGCAACGCCTGTCAAAGCAGCTAAAACTTCACCGCTGCTGGCTACTCTAATTAATGTGCCGTTAGTTCCAGAGGAAATTGATAGCTGTCCGAAGGTCAAGCCGTTGATTAATTGAATGGTATCTTGAGAGTTGGTGAAATCAGAGATTGTATCAACTCCCAATCCCGCACCTAAAACAAATACATCGTTGCCCGCGCCGCCGACGAGATTATCGTTTCCCAAACCGCCGTTGAGAGTGTCAGAAGCTTTGCCGCCATAAAGGATATCGTTGCCGTCGCCGCCATTTAAGACATCACTAGCCCGCAAACCGGTCAGCACGTCATCACCTTCGGAACTGTTGATGATATCGTTGCCACTGGTGCCAGTCAGATTGTCGTTGCCGTCCGTGCCGTTGATGACCTTTGGAGTGCTGCTGGTGTCAACAACAAAAATGTCGTCTGTATTGTTAGTATCCCCCGGCACTATGTTGGAGGCAAAAGAAGAAAACGCCACAAACCGCCCGTCGGCTGAGATGGAGGCGCCGTCGGAGTTACGGTCCGCCTGATTGCCTGCTGAGTCTACAGAGACGCGGGTGGTGGTATTGGTGAGCGTGTCCCGCACGAAGATGTCTCGGTTAATGTTAGTATCCCCCGGCACGAGGTTGGAGACCTCAGAAGTAAACGCCACAAACCGCCCGTCGGCTGAGATGGAGGGGCTGCCGGACTGAAGATTCCCCGGATTGCCTGCTGAATCTACTGACAGGCCGGTGGTGGTATTGGTGAGCCTGTCCCGCACGAAGATGTCGAACCTATTGTTAGTATCCCCCGGCACTATGTTGGAGGCAACAGAAGAAAACGCCACAAACCGCCCGTCGGCTGAAATGGAGGGGTTGTAGGAGTTACCGTTCCCCTGATTGCCTGCTGAGTCTACAGAGAGGCGGGTGGTGGTATTGGTGAGCCTGTCCCGCACGAAGATGTCTGTGTCATCGTTGGTATCCCCCGGCACGAGGTTGGAGGCAACAGAAGAAAACGCCACAAACCGCCCGTCGGCTGAGATGGAGGGGGTGCCGGAGCCACTGTTCCCCTGATTGCCTGCTGAATCTACTGACACGAGGGTGGTGGTATTGGTGAGCCTGTCCCGCACGAAGATGTCGAAGCTATTGTTAGTATCCCCCGGCACTATGTTGGAGGCACCAGAATCAAACGCCACAAACCGCCCGTCGGCTGAGATGGAGGGGCTGGTGGACCTGCTGTTCCCCTGATTGCCTGCTGAGTCTACAGAGACGCGGGTGGTGGTATTGGTGAGCCTGTCCCGCACGAAGATGTCGAAGGTATTGTTAGTATCCCCCGGCACGAGGTTAGAGGCATCAGAATTAAACGCCACAAACCGCCCGTCGGGTGAGATAGAGGCGCCGTCGGAGTTACGGTCCGCCTGATTGCCTGCTGAGTCTACAGAGACGCGGGTGGTGGTATTGGTGAGCCTGTCCCGCACGAAGATGTCGTAGGTATTGTTAGTATCCCCCGGCACTATGTTGGATGCCAAAGAAGAAAACGCCACAAACCGCCCGTCGGCTGAGATGGAGGGGTTATAGGAGCCACTGTTCCCCAGATTGCCTGCTGAGTCTACAGAGACGGGAGTAGTAGTCATAAGCCCTCACATTTAAGAGTACAAGTTTGGAAATTTCCTAATCTTACCCACAGCAGACAAAATAGCAAGGCTCATATTCCCCGCCCGTTTTTGGCAAATTCATCAACAGTTTGCTGCGAAAGTTCGTGAACAGTCATTGCTTGCAACACGTCAAAAGGCAATGTCAAATGATGGGCGCCAGCTAATAAAGTTTTTACCGCTTCTTCCGGCGATTTAATGCTAGCTGCCAAAATCTCCGTATTAGTTCTCTGCAACACATTTGCCATATCCCGCACTAAGGCAAAACCGTCTCCCAACAATCTGGTGGCGCGATTGACGTAGGCGATCGCATATTTGGCCCCCGCTTGTGCTGAAACAACTGCTTGTGATGCGCTGTATATCGCCGTCACCGCGCAAGGAATTTCCGGTGACAAATGCGCTACTGCTTGGAAACCAGCCGCCGTTGCTGGAACTTTCAAAACTGTTTGCTGTCCAATTAATTCAAAAGCCGCTTTTCCTTCTGCTACCATGCCATCAAAATCAGATGCAGTTAGCTGATAATACACTTCCCCCGGAATAAGTTTCGCCAGTTGTGTGAGCGTCACATCGGGAGATAAATCGCTTTTTCCCAGGAGGGTTGGATTAGTAGTAATTCCCGAAAGCCAGCCGAACTGGCTCGCCCATGCGGCTTCTGCTACAATTGCAGTATCGAGATAAATTCCCATCAGCTCTACACCTTTATTTTCTTAGTTTATTCTGAGTTTTCCGAGGCTTAGTTTCAATTTGATGTCACTGAGCGTCACATTGATTGTTAGGTATTAACTGTAGCAGATTTGTGAAAACATCGCTAGTAAGTAAAAATAACAATTAAGTGATGGGTATCACGTCACTTGCTGATTACGATCGCCATGTAAGAAAACTTCGATCGCCAAATGCCGGAAACAAACAATTTATATTTGTAGTATGGGTTATGTATGCAGTAACTCAAGGAGGTGACTCATAAAATGAGAGAAAAAGAAAATCATCAGTCACAAGTCAGTCTTGAGGAATCTTGTGACAAAGCGGAGTTTGAAAAACCAGCATCAGCCCCTCAAGACTTGCCAGAAAATGATAATTCTCAAACCGAGTCTCAAGCATTTGAAAATCATGGTGAAGATGGTTTGAAGGCTCTAGCACGCTTAATGATGGTGAGTCTAACTTGGTCGCTGGCAGGACTTTCCAAACGCGAGTAAGTTATGGAACACTACCGCAACGGGCAAGTTATGATTTGTGAGTTTTGTTGTAAGTTTTGTTTAACTCAAAACTTACCACTCCCGGACTTACATGATGTCCGGTTAGTTGTAAGAAAATCCGTTTTTAGTGAAGACTTTCGTCCTTAAAGCAAGGACTAAAGTTTTCAACAGACCACTTATCACTTTTCTTGAATTCCTTCAAACGGCCCCAAAAAAGTCGGTTCTGGACGGGTAACACGCACTTCCCAAAGCGCTTTGATGACTGCCAAAAATTCGCGGAAACTGTAGCGAATCATGCCCTTTTGGCGAAATTTGCCCCAATCCGGCGTTCCTAAGCCGATCGCCTGTATGCCCAAGCGGCGACAGGTATAAACAGCGCGGGCTAAGTGAAAGTTTTGGGTAAGTGACATACTCCCACGTCAAGCTGAGTACAGCTATGACGTGGGCATCTTTGCAGCCCGATGAAGGGTGTCGGGTAAGGTTCAAGCGTCGCCACTCTCCCCTCCCCTAAGAACCGTGCA
>NZ_JAUBTL010000077.1:21661-29217 GCF_036702475.1 Microcoleus sp. D2_18a_B4 | reverse complement strand
GTATTTTAAAGTCCCAAAAGCCTTTCGACCCCAATTATTTACTTGCTACCCCTTGACAGTTCAAGACAGTATCTACGAAATTCCCTATTGCCGCCAGTAGGTTATTGGTGGTGTGGGGGCGGGTTTATATAGATTGTTTGTACTCGTTATATATTGTCTGTAAAACCCGCCCCTACGAAATTCCCTATTGCCGCCAGTAGGTTATTGGTGGTGTGGGGGCGGGTTTATATAGATTGTTTGTACTCGTTATATATTGTCTGTAAAACCCGCCCCTACATATATTGTCTGTAAAACCCGCCCCTAGGAAATTCCCTATTGCCGCCACCTCTCAAATTGGTCTTCGGAACAGCCATTAATAAATTGATTGTTCACCCAACCGTCAAGGATTGTCAAAGTTTCATTAGGAGGATTACCCGAGAATCTGGCCGCAATTTTCACCCAATTACCTTGTCTGCTGACAGCCCTAACTCCGTCTCCCCTTTTCAATTTAGCTACAACCGGGTACTTATTGCCTGGGCCTTTGCGAATGTTAACAGCGCCACCTTCACCTGTAATAAACGAGCATTGAGTTTGCTTTTTTAAAGCTTCTGCTTTTGCGGGAGCAAGGCTTTGCTGCTTGCCGAAAACAGGAAAGCTGTAAAGTGAGAAGCTAAAACTTGCAACGACGGCTGCAATAAAAAAGGCTTTTGATTGAGTAAAAATTAGCATTATTTCATTTCCTTGGATTGACCGAGCTGGAGTCCTGACTATGATTTTTTTGATAAGGACTTCAGTCCTTATACCAATTTAATGTGAAGTTGCACATATCTCGATCCCCCTAAATCCCCCTGGTTGTTGGGGGACTTTGATCGGAATCTTGTCCCCCCCTTAGTAGGGGCGGTGCCCCCGTGCCCGCCCTTGGCTAGGGGGGATCGGATTCTATGCAGCCTCCTAAAAAATTGGTATTACTACTAACTATTATTTGACAGAGGCAAACCATTCGGTAACACCTTGGGCGATCGCCTCGGCTAACTTCTTCTGTTCTGTCGGATTCACAATCCATTCAAACTCTTCGGGATTGATCATAAATCCCAATTCCATTAAAACAGATGGAGCAACGGCAGGACGAGTCATGGCTAAGTTGTTCCAGAATACACCATAGCTCGGACGGTTCAACTTGGCAACTAAATAATTGTGCAAAAACATTGCCAAACTGTGCGCTTGCGGGTGAAACCAGAAAGCGCCGACGCCTTTAGTCTTAAGGGCGTCGCCGTTATCCGGCAAAGCATTGTAGTGAATTGAAATTGCGATCGCAGGTTCTTCTTTTTGAATCATTTTCACCCTTGGCGGCAAATCCAAATCGACATCTTCTACCCGCGTCATTAGCACATTCGCGCCCCGATTCACCAATTCCTGTTGCACCAATTTCGACACTGTTAAAGCTACTGTTTTTTCCCTAATTCCCACTGGGCTCACAGCACCTCCATCCTCCGGCCCGCCGTGTCCAGGATCGATGAGAATCTTAATTCCCGACAGCGGCTTTGCTTGCGACACAGGCGTCATGCTTGTATTCGCCGGCGGGTTTTTTAAAGACAGCACTAAAGTTGTGCCCTCGTATCTCAATTTATAGCCCCACTGCTGGGCAGATTTGAGATTAAAAGTATATTGTACTTGCAGTGGCGCGATTTGTTGCCATTCTAAACGTGAAATTACTGGGTCATCTGAGAGGCGAATAATGTCAGTTTGAGCGGTAGTATTGTACAGGGTTAAAGTGAAAGTGCGTTCTCCTTCCTGCACGGTGACTGGGACGGGTGTTTCTAAGGGAAATAACACCTCTGTCCAGCCGGAAACTTGACGCGAACTGGCGCTGCGAATAATCGATCGCGGAGGCACTGTATCCTTGACAATTCGCACTTCCGATGCTTTAATCCAAGCACCGTAATCGAGTCTGAGCCATTCTCCCTCGCGCCCAATAATTGTTGCTCGCGTTCCCTTCGGCAGCGGTGTCATCCGAGAAAAATCTGTACTCGCCCCGGTTCGGGCGACACCAGGATCTGCTGTTACTTCGGCTATTTCTAAGTCAGCCGGAGAGAGAATAGAAATCTTGCCAGTACCTTGTTGGCTGATAGTTCGATCGTTCATTGTTAGCTCAAACGATGGCACGCCTAAATCAACTGTTTCTCCCTTAGACGAGAGGGCGTTTTCAGGGGTTTTACCGCAGCCTTGATACTGTTGGCTGCCGCCTTTTTTGATCGGGGAGTTTTCACCTAATAATACAGATTTGTTGTCGGGTAGTTCGACCTGCGATCGCGCTTTTAAAGGAATAGTAATACCCGCCAATTTTACTGAAACTTGAGCATTCGCAGGTGCGATCGCCCCAAAGCAAATATATTCCCCCGGCAAACTCGCGACATCGACTTTCGGCGTCAGAGAATCTTTAGCAAAAGCCAATCCTACAGGGGCTACCGGCTGATTAGACTCGCGCGTCACCTTAATTTTGACTTCCTGATTTTCGTAACGCAAGGTAAAGACATTTTCGCCGAGTTGCAGCGGAAAAGTCGGGGCGAAATGGCCGACTGCGGTGCGCGAAATTTGGTTGCCATTTACCAAAACCTCACCCGTTGCCGGCGCTGTGCCGATGAAAAAGATGCGATCGGCTGTAGTTTTGTGGTTAGCGGGAGGATAAGCGACGAACAAAGGTTGAGCTGCCACAGCTACAGAGGCGATCGCCATTATCAGACCAAACACACATAATGCTAAAAATTTTCTCATTCTATATCGCAACTAATTGAGACTCTGTTGGTTATTTATACTAGAAGTTGCCCTAAGAAACCGGATTTCAGAGGATTAGTGGTAAGTCTTATTTACTAGACAGAGCCCATTTTATCAGGTTTGTAGTTGCAATTGAGCGATAGGCAATATAAATTCCCGCGTCAAACCATTAAGTTTTAATTAGTTCAGAGGTCGTTCTCCACAGTTGCTCCAACCGATTCGCAGGCATCGTCAAATACAAAACATCCCCCGCACTCAGACAACAATTCAGCAAATCCCAGCCGTGAATAGTTTGACCCTTAGTTTCGGCATACAGAGGCACAAAATCCGCAGACTTAGCAGCATCTTGAATACGGTGGCCACAGAAAGGATGGTTTGGCGTAATCAATGTGGCCAAGCAAACCCATAGACTATCAGCAGTCATTCCGTTGCCCAAAATTCTGCCTCCAATCGCCGCCGCCGCGAAAGCAGGAGCTGCCAATTCCGTCGGGTTCAAAACTCCTTCAAACTCAAAAACTTGCTGCACCATTAAAGCAAAATGTGGGTCTTGATTGCGGACAATAACTGATAGTTTGGGCGCCAATCCTTTAGCGCTCAAGGCAATTTCGACATTAGACATATCGCTGCTAGTTACCGCCAAAAGTGCTGCCGCTTGCTTAACATTAGCAGCTTCCAGAGTTGCGGGCAAACTAGCACTTCCCTGAATGACCGGAATTTTCATTGAGCGAGCCGTACTCAGAAATCGGCTGTTCGGATCTTGCTCGATCGCCACAATATCGTAACCGTTAGTGTGAAGTTCTTTAGCAATTTGGATGCCAATTCCTCCGAGCCCGCAGATAATGTAATGATGGCGCTGCGGAACTCGCGCCACATCCCAATATTCGGTAAAGCGAGTTCCCAATACATAATCGTTGAGCAGTGCGTAGCAGATGCCGATGATGCCGGCTCCAACTAACATCATGACAATTGTAAATAGTTTAATGCTTTCTGGAGCTTGTTCGGCTACTTTTTCATGGCCTCCGGCTCCGGTAATCATCCCTACTGAGAAATAGAGAGAATCGACAATTGAGATATTATCGTCAACACAAATATAGGTAGCAGTAGCAACAGCAATCATTGACAGCAGCGTCAATACAACAATTACTGCTGCTTGGCTGTGCTGCTGAAATCTGTGCAGCTTAGTTAATGTTTTGAGCAGTTTTTGAGTTAAAGTTTTTTGGGGGCTGTGGAGAGTGGGCTGAGTGGCAACAATTAGCCGATCGCCCTGCTGACACTGCCGATCGGCAAGCACCGCCGATACTAAATCAGTTTTGTTAGCAGCGGGCAGATAATAAATCAACATTCGCGATCGATCGTCCCACAAATCGCTGAGTTTGCGATTTTTCCAAGGATGTGTTTCATCGATATATTCTTCGTGAATCGGCCAAGTGCGATCGAACAAACGCAACTGTCCGATCGCCTGACTTCCGAGAGCCGCAAAGGCAAAAACCGGAGCAGCCAATGATGAAACGCTCATGGAAGCGTGATCGGGCAAAGTGTGGTCAATTCTGTCGCCCAAGCTAGTATTGAACAATCTGTTGATAATGCGAATCTGAGGATTGAGAATCCTCGCTTGCATCAAAATTGCCAAATTCACAGCATCATCGTCTCCTGCAATTACTAAAGTGTGAGCGTTTTGAATGCCTGCCGCCAACAAGGTAGAAGCTGCTTGCAAATTACCGACAACCACATCAGAAGTTTCGCCGCGAATTGGGCGATCGCTAATACCAACCACAATCGCTCCTTGCTGTCTCAACAAACAAAAAATCTTGTGTCCCGTGTGGCCCAACCCGCAAACAATGATTCGAGGTTTCATAAAAAGTTATTTGCCAGCCAATTTCGGAGCTGTGCTTTGTAGTTTTACTTACCATTGTTGACTGCTCTGGCTTTGAAGAATGTAGCTAAAAACACTATCTAGGACACTTGTGCCGCAGTCTCGAAGTGTTGGAAACCAAGAAAGGGCTGTGCCTTGTTCCTAAAGCCACGTTCCCAAGTGTTGAAATAAACACAGCACACTGCCATGTACCTACAGACATGAGGTGCAACTAACCTAATTTAATATTTGAAAAATATCCGGGTGCGACAGCCAACCAGCCGAATTTGAATAGGTAGGGACAGGACACTGCCTATTAGTCACAACTTAAGGTTAAACCCCTAGTCCGGCAGGGGTTAAAACCCCTGCCTAATAGCGAAAGTCCTCTTTAGAGGACTAATGAGTTTAACAGTCTTTTTCTCAGTCCTCTTAAGAGGACTTTAGCTTTGAGGCAGGGAATTCATTCCCTGACGGACTACCGGTTTAACCTTAAGTTGACACCAATAGATACTGCCCTGTCCCTACAACTATGACTTCCTACATAAATTTAGCTGCCTTAGCGGCAGGAGTTATTATGAAATTGACTGCACCCTTATTAGCATCCGCTTTAGTTTTCGCCGGTACTGTCGCCTTTGCCAGCCAAGTGCAAGCAGCTCCAGCCAGCAACTCTTGGAATAGCACTAGAACAACATTTCAGTGCGTTACTTCCGGTCGGAATTTTGTCACAATTGCGCGGCGGGGAAATGTCACGACTGATCCAATGATTCTGTGGAAATCTACCGAGTTCGGCCGCGAATATACACCTTGGCAGCGCTGTCAAATTGTTTCCAATAGATTGACCAAAGCTGTTGCCGAGAGTGGCGGAAGATTGAGCAACTTGCAGTTAACAACAGGAATTGTTAATAATTTGCCCGTAGTTTGTTATGTGAACGGACGGGGACGCTGCAACTCTCAAAATCTGCTGTTCACCCTAGACAAGCGCAATGCTAAAAATCCCGGTGATGCTTTAACGAGATTGATTAATTTTGCCCAAGATGGCAGCGGGCCCGTGGCAGTGTTCAGAACCGGAGGTCAATCGTCTGCACCGCAGTTTGTTCCCTTTGGAGATATGGTCGATCGGGCTTTTAATTCTCCCAATAATAAACCGTCAGTTCCTGTAGCAAAACCGCAGGGCGATCGAGGTATTTAATCTCCAATTCTACTCATTATCTACTCGTTACCAGGCTCTTCCTGGTAACGCAGATCCGGAGGCTCTGCCTCCAATTTTCATGGAAGCTGCCGAGGCAGAGCCTCTGGATATCGGTTCCCAGGCAGAGCCTAGGAACCAGTTAAAGCTGGCGAGGCAGAGCCTCTGGATATCGGTTCCCAGGCAGAGCCTAGGAACCAGTTAAACTTGCACCTGAGAAATTTCTACTCGTTACCAGGCTCTGCCTGGTAACACAGATCCGGAGGCTCTGCCTCCAATTTTCGTGGAAGCTGCCGAGGCAGAGCCTCTGGATATCGGTTCCCAGGCAGAGCCTAGGAACCAGTTAACTAAAAACACTACACTGTCACCCCTTCAATTTTTTCATCAGTTAACTCATACAACTCGCGCAACTGCTGCAACTTATCCGCATCCGGCAGCCAAAAACCCCGCCCGTTAGCCTCCAACATTCTGCCGACAATATTGCGAAAAGCTTCAGGATTTGCCTCCCGCAACTTCTTCGCCATCTCTTCATCTAAAGCATAAGTATCAGCAGCCTGATCGTAAACCCAACTATCAGTAAAATCAGCCGTTCCGCCCCAACCAATTAACGCCGTCATCCGCTGCGAAATTTCATAAGCGCCCCCAGAACCTTGATTTGCCATCGCGTTAGCCCACTTAGGATTTAGCAACTTAGTTCGATATTCCAAGCGCAGCAAATCTTCTAAATTGCGCGGAGTGGTATCCTGAGAAAAACTTTCTACAAAACTGGTATTGACTTTTTTGCCGCGCTGCTTTTCTGCGGCTTTCTTCAAACCGCCAGTATTCGCATAATACTCTTGAATATCAGTCAAACCGTATTCCACAGAATCAATTTCTTGAATTATGCGATCGCACCCTTGCAACAACTGAGTCAGAACCTCCGGCCTCGCTTCCCCCTTATCCTTCCTCCCGTAACTAAAAACATTGCGACTTTCCCAAGTTTTCCCCAACTCATCCCCCGATTCCCAACTACCATCAACAACCCTATCGTTAACCAAAGAACCAAAATCCCCAGCCGGATTAGAAAACAACCTTGCAGAATAATTCTGCACACCTTTTGCCTGCAAAATTAAAGCGTGTTTGCGAATAAAATTCTCCGATTCCGGTTCATCAGCATCCGCCGCCCGCACGAACAAATCATCCAACAATTCAATAATATTCACAAAGCTATCTCGGAAAATACCCGAAAGATTTCCCAACACATCAATCCGGGGATGACCGACATCAGCTAACGGTTTTAATTCATAGCGAACAATCCGCCCAGTACCTTCTTTAAGAGGTTCAGCCCCCACCAATTCTAGCAAAATGCCAATAGATTCGCCCCGCGTTTTTATCGCATCCAAACCCCACAACATCACCGCCACAGTCTCAGGATAACTCCCCTGTTCCTCAACGTGCTTCTCAATAATTTTCCGAGCAATTTCGCGCCCCCTTTCATAAGCCGCCGGAGAAGGCATCCGATAAGGGTCTAAAGCATGAATATTCCTGCCAGTTGGCAACACCCCAGCCCCATCCCGCAACAAATCGCCCCCCGGTGCAGGCAGAATATATTCCCCATTCAAACCCCGCAAAAGATTAGTCAACTCATCCGTCGTTTGCAACAACAAATCCCTAACTAGCAAGCCCTCCTCAAAAACCCCATCCAACCCCTCTTGTGGCACAGGCATCTTGCCTGTGCTGATTTGTGGCACAGGCATCTTGCCTGTGCTGATTTGTGGCACAGGCATC
>NZ_JAUBTL010000077.1:0-21561 GCF_036702475.1 Microcoleus sp. D2_18a_B4 | reverse complement strand
TTGCCTGTGCTGGTTTGTGGCACAGGCATCTTGCCTGTGCTGGTTTGTGGCACAGGCATCTTGCCTGTGCTGGTTTGTGGCACAGGCATCTTGCCTGTGCTGGTTTGCCAAACAATTGCTTTCACCTGTTCCTCTGATAACCTCTCCCCAAAATAAGCCTCAAGATAAGAGGTCATTTCCTCAGAATTAGGCGGTTCTCCGAGAACGTGCAAACCAGAAGAAAACAAGCGACATTCCACCACCTGCAAATACTCGTACAGCTTCACCAAATAGCGGTTAAAAGCATCAGCACTGAACATTCCCACATTCTCAAAATTAAAAGCAATCCCCAACTTTCGAGCATCCTCAAACGGACAATCAGCCTCCAAACCGCTATCTAAAATTTTCTTACAAATAGCCTCTTTCAGCACATAATTCTTCGCCGTATCTTCCCGATATTCCGCAATCAAATCCCGCAAAGCCATCAATTCCTTGTACAAGCCGGCGCGGCCGTAGGGCGGCACGTTGTGAGAAATCAAAACACCGTAACCGCGCCGTTTTGCTAACATCGATTCCGAGGGATTGTTCGCAGCATAGATATAAAGATTGGGCAAACTTCCCAACAGAATATCCGACCAAGAATAGCCAGTATTTCCCAGAGGAGATCCCGGCAACCATTCAACAGTGCCGTGCATTCCGAAGTGAACCACAGCATCAGCTTGCAAATCATTTTGCAGCCACTTGTAAAAAGCAGCATATTGAGGGTGAGGCGTCAAATCGCGATCGAACATTAAGCGCATCGGATCGCCCGAAATTCCCAGCGGCGGCTGCAAACCTATCCAAACATTCCCCAGTTGAACGCCACCGATTTGGAACTCGTCGCCCTCCGTCTTAATGCCCGTACCCGTTAAAGATTTCCACTGTTTTTCGATACGACTGGTTAACAGATAGCCCAGCCATTTTTCTAAAGTTTTGACATTAACAGTCTCTTTTGTGGTACGGGCATCTTGCCCGTCACCCGTAGATTCATCCGCCTCTTTCACCCTGCGAATTAACTCCTCACCGTCAGCCGGAATTTCTCCAACCGTATAACCTGCCGCTTGAAGTTTGTGCAGGAAATTTAGCAGCGATTTCGGTACATTTAATAAAGCAGCCGTACCCGCCGCCCCGTAACCGGGAGGAAACCCGTAGAGAATAATCGCAATTTTCCTTTCCGAGGGCGGAGTTTGGCGTAGTTTCACCCAATTGTTAATTCTACTTGTCAGGCGTTTGGCGCGATCGGGCACCAGATAAATATCCTCACCCACCAAACCGCCGAGGGGCACTGGATCGATCGCACCATCCAACTCAGGCAAAGCATACAATACCACACTTTGCAAACCTCCAATCCCCTGACGAGTCCAAGAATGGATATCCTGAATCAGCAGAGGTGCGGACACAAAATAAGGTACATTTTTAGCAGTTAAAATGCGCTTAGCAACTTCCACCTGCCTTCCACCCTCCATCGAACCAGCAGGCCCGCCAACCAAAGGAAAGCCAATAGTAGAAACAATCGCATCAACTTCCACAGCATCTTTAGAAAGCGAAAGAGTTTCAATATTGCCTTGTTTTCGCCGCGCAGTTTCATCAGCAGTAGTCATCCAATCCCGCACCGCCACATGGCCTTCAACGCCATTGATAAAAATCGGCAAAGGCACAATTCCCGCATCTTCAAAATAGCGAATCAATTGAGGAATATAAGGTTGTTTGGTGATAACGTGTTTGCGGTAAAGCAAGATGCCCACAACAGGGGATTTTCCTCTGTCTAAATTTTCAGACAAATTAGTCTCAAATTTTGTGGAACGGGCATCTTGCCCGTTAGAAACCCGGTCTAAACTTTCAGACAAATTAGTCTCAAATTTTGTGGAACGGGCATCTTGCCCGTTATAAGCCTTTCTATCAAGATGTCTAGCCTCTTTTGTGGAACGGGCATCTTGCCCGCCCCTAGCACTTTGATTACCGAGATACCAATCCAAATATTGCCGAGGCGATTCAAAATAACCATTATAATCAGGATGCAGCAAACCCATATTGGGAGTTTCCACAGGCGGCGGAATTTCTGCAACCTTCAGCCCCAAATACTTTTCGGCAATAATCCAAAACATCGAGACCACATTATCCGCACCGCCCGCATTCCAGTAACCATAAATAATCAGCCAGTTACGCAAATCTTGCACTTTTTGCACCGGCACATACTTTAATAACTTCGGCCCAACCTTCAAAAAGCTGATATAACCCGCCAGCTTATCTTCTTCTCGCCCATTGCTGAACTTATCCAGAATAAACTTAACAGGCTTCGGCATTCCCTTCGGCTTGTCGCCAATTTTAAAAGCGCCGATTTGAGTAAGACTCATCAATTCCAAAGCCGACTCAAAAACCAGGCGAATCGGAATATGTTGCACCCTTTCCCGCAGCCACATTACCGCATCGTAATCAAACAGCAAACTCCCGAAAAACACATCAGCATTCGAGAGGGCGGCGGCTACAGCGTCCGGTTCGTCTGCGAGGGCGCGATCGCTAAAAACCCGCACTTCCAATCCCTGACAGCCAGAAACAGCCAACTCGGCAGCTTTGCGGTACAAATCAGCATTAAAAGATTCAAACCCTGCAATTAAGACAATGCGTTTCACAGCCCTACCTCGAAATATTTGCTTCTTTTAATGATAGACTAATTGCAGAAAATCACAGGCAAGATGCCTGTGCCACTAATAAAACAGAAAAACTACTTGCTTCACTTCTTACTTTTCCTTCGCGCCCTTCGCGCCTTCGCGGTTCGTCAAATATTTATTCTGAAAGTAACAAAATATTAAAATAATCAAACCACTCCAAACACACACATAATTAAAACCGTGAATCGAATTCCTCCCGCAATAGTTATCTTAGGTCAAAACAGCCAGCCGATCGCCAAAAAAATCTCCGCACATTTCCCCGGTTCCCAGATTTACGGTTTAATCGATCGCACTTCCAACACAGACATCAACTTTAGCAACTTCGGCGAAACATTGCGGGAATTATTTGCAACAGAAACCCCAATTGTCGCTATCTGCGCCGCCGGAATAATCATCCGTACCCTCGCCCCGCTGCTGTCAGACAAACGCGCCGAACCGCCAGTTTTAGCCGTCGCAGAAGACGGAAGCGCCGTCGTACCTCTGCTGGGCGGTTTGCACGGCGTTAATGATTTGGCCAGAGAGATTGCAGCAGCCCTCGGCGTACAACCTGCAATTACAACAACCGGAGATATTCGGTTTCGCACCGCGTTGCTGAGTCCTCCCCAAGGCTATTATTTGGCGAATCCAGAGGACGCGAAGACTTTTATTTCAAATTTGCTCGCCGGGGCAAAAGTACGCCTAGAAGGGGTTGCAAGCTGGCTTTCCGAGAGCAATTTGCCGATCGCCCCCGACGCCCAATTAACTATCCGCGTCACCGAAAAAGCAACTGCGCCGACGCCAGATTGTTTGGTTTACCATCCGCAAATTGCAGCAGTTGCACTCGCGAACCTATCGAATATTCAGCCAGAAATAGCCCTGTATTGCGTGCAGGAATTACTGGCCCAAACAAATTTAGCAGCAGCTTCTGTTGCTGGATTTTTTGCATTAAAACATGAGATGGGAAATCCGGCACTTGAAGCACTTTCACAATATTTTAAAGTCCCAGTCCGCTTTTTCAATCTCTCCGAACTTGTCGAATTAGACTCAATTGAATTCATCGAAAATCAGGCGGCACAAATTGCCCTGAGAGCTGCAGGTGCAAACAGTCAGTTAATCGAATGCGATCGCACTTTATCCCTGAATTGCGCGCTCGCCCTGGCCGCCGAGCCCATAAATGCTAGGGCGATCGGAATTAGCCGCGGCAAACTGGCGATCGTCGGTACCGGCCCTGGAGGCGCGCCCTGGATGTCCCCGGAGGTTAAGGAAATTCTGCGCGAAGCCACGGATTGGGTGGGTTACAAATTTTATCTCGACTTAGCTGGAACCCTGCGGGAAGGGCAAAAGCGGCACGATTCCGACAACCGCGAAGAGATCGATCGCGCCCGTTTTGCCCTAGATTTAGCAGCATCGGGTCAATCTGTAGCTGTGGTTTCGTCGGGAGATCCGGGTATTTTTGCGATGGCGGCGGCAGTGTTTGAGGCGATCGACTTTGATGCCAAACCCGAATGGCAAGGCATTGATATTCGGGTGGCACCGGGCATTTCAGCCATGCAGGCGGCCGCTGCTGCGATCGGAGCACCCCTCGGACACGATTTTTGCGTGATTTCCCTTTCGGATATTCTCAAGCCTTGGGAGGTCATTGAACAGCGGATTTCGGCCGCTGCGGCTGCCGATTTAGTTATGGCATTTTACAATCCCATCTCGAAACAGCGGATTTGGCAACTCGGAAAAGCGATCGAGATTTTGTTGCAAAGTCGCGATGCTAAAACCCCCGTCATACTAGGGCGAAACCTCGGCCGGCCCGGTCAATCTGTGCGCGTTTGCACCCTCGGCGAATTCCAGCCGCAAGACGCCGACATGAGAACTTTAGTTATTGTCGGTTCGAGTCAAACTCGGATTATTCCCCGTAAATATGGAGATGTTTGGGTTTACACGCCGCGCAGGTATGAAAAATAAGTAAAGCAGCGAAAACTTCGGAAATAAGCAATTGACTGAAAGCTAATTGACTGTGACAAGGAGATATTTTGATCTCGCTGGGGGGAGTCTAGGTTAACAAATGATGCGGCATCACTCGATCGCGATCGGCCTGTTATTTCATCTGATAGTTGTCACTCTCGATCGGTGATCGCCTTTTATTACAGAAATCCTCGGTACTGAGGGATCTCGGCTTCCTGAAGCCGAGTTTTTCTGGCAGACATCGATCGAATTTAGATATCGACTCAACCTTAGTAAGGATTTTAGCTTCATTTTGGGAGATATCTAATTTACCTCTCAAGAAACAAAAAAAATTTATGCAGAATAAAATTTAGGGCGATCGAACTCTGCTAAATTCCTTAATCTTACCATCATCCTACGGTTATAAAAAGAGGACTTTCACCAGGAGGAGTCTTCTCCGTCTTTGGGTAGACCGAATTTTTTTTATCGTTTGATAAGATTCCCTTAAACAAAGCTTAAGATAACGGTTAAGATAACATGAAATTCCAAATTCCCCTAACTCCTGGGGCTGTCACCCAATTTTTGCTTCGAGTGGTGACCTGTCTAGTTGTATTCTCTTTCTTAAGTCGGATGAGCCTGTACTTCTTGCCGGATTACCCGTCTAGAGACTTCTTGGCAATGGCATTCAACGTTGATGGCGAGGGGAACATTCCAGCTATATACTCATCTTTGGCATTGCTGTTTAGTTCTCTCTTGCTGGGTGCGATCGCCCATGTGAAAAATTTGGATAGCGATCGCTACAAGAATCACTGGAAAATTTTATCATTCATATTTTTAGGTCTATCTTTAGACGAAATTGCTCAATTGCACGAACATTTGATTGGCCTGCGAAGCGTGCTAAATGCCACAGGAGTTTTTTACTTTACTTGGATTGTGCCCTTTGGTTTTCTAGTAGCGATATTTCTCTTATCCTACAGTAAGTTTGTGTTCCACCTTCCTGTAGCCACAAGAAAATTATTTGCTGCAGCCTGCGCTCTTTATATTGGAGGAGCAATGGGGATGGAAATGCCAGGGGGATACCTAGCTTCTACCACGGGAGCGGAGAATGTATCCTACGTGATAGTAACAACCATTGAAGAGTCATTAGAAATGCTGGGCATCGTTGTATTTATCCACGCCTTGATTTCATATATCAAGACATATGTAGGCGGGGTAAGTTGGAATATTTACATACCAGGAAAACACTCACAAGTTACCGCTCATCAAAATATCGGCGTCCCTGCCCTTAGCGAAGCAGCAAACACAAATCTATTAAGGTAAATCACTTAAAGCCGGGTTTAATGGACGACAAAAATACTGCATTCTGGCCTTTGCTCAGGATAAAAAACCCGGTTTCTTTGATACTGATGTGTACTGGACTGGAGGTGCTGCGCTCTTCGGCGCACCTACGACTAATATGTAGGGTGCTTGCTGCACCAAAAGACTAATTAGAGGTGGAACAGCTTAGTTCACAGATGACATCCTCACCTTTACCAGAAAATCGCTGAGAGCAACTTTTGCATTAGGATTTGACGGCAAATGACTTGTAAAACTTGCTTCTTCTAATATATTAATTAGCCGATCGCGCTCTTGCTGATAAAATTCTATATCTGTATCTTCCAGCACAGATTTTTCCTCCCCAGCCAGCTTGCGATCGATCAAATCAGGAATATACGACAACTGGAATTTCTCATTAAGTTTCACCAAATTCGCCTCGACTTCCCCGGTTTGCATCAAGTGAATCCCAGCCAGCAACACCCGGTAAACGTACAGCAGCGGCTTAACCCGACGCGGGCGTTCTTTCTCAAACAATTTCCATTGAGTTTTAGCAAAACCGAGATAGTGGTGGCTGTGGTGCTTGGTAATGCAGTTCGAGGCGAGATCCTTTAATTCCTCGTGTTCCTTTTTACTGTAAACTATCAGCGGCGAATACAGTTGTTCTAGCACGTAGCCGTTGCGCTTCAACAGCAACTCAAAAAATTTCTTGATGTCGTGAGTTACTAAATCGAGTTGCATTCCCTCCCGAACTTCAGAAACTTCGATTGTTTCTTCTCCCGAAATCAGTCCAATTACTTTCGATAGCGGTAAGATGTGTACTCCCCGCAAGTCGAAGTCAGAATCTGCGGAAGGAAACCCGTATAAGTGCGAACCGCTGACAGTCGCAAACAGCAGCGGATAAGGTTTAACGGAGATAATTTGGGCGAGATTAGAGATGTATTCTGTCATTTTTTCAACATTTTATCAATTCTAATTTCAATTCCGGTTAAACAATCGCAAATACCTGTAGGGGCGAGTTTTACCAACCATATATGTCTCAAATTAATGATCTCGTAAACCCGCCCCTTTTACCCGATCGCACCTCTACGAGATTTAATCAAAAACAGGTTCGCTTTCTCGTAATTAGGACGTTCTGGCAACTTAGTTGCAGCAAAAGCGCGATCGAACTCACCATGCAAACTCAACCGCCAGCGATTCACCTCTTCCCAGGATATTTCTTGGTTGCGGATAGATAAAAGTTGCGATCGATAATCCTGCACGCGAACGGGTACAAACCCCTCCTTGAGCACCGTAATTCCTGACAGCAGCAAGCGAATTAAGTGCATCGCGTGCTTCCAACGAATTTCCCCGGTATTGCGGAGGTCTTGCTCCATTTTTTTAAATTGAGACAAAACGTAGCTATTGTAAGTTTGATAAACCAATTGAGAAAGAAAGATTTCCCGAATTTCGAGCAATTCTTGTGCTACAGGAGAAACAGTTTCTACTAAAGGCGTGTACAAACATTCTAGCACATTTGGATTAGCTTTTAGTGCCAAAACTAGAAACTTTTGCAGTTCCCAATAGCATTCCTCATTTTTCTTGTTTTCCAATTGTTCTGGAATGCCGTAAAGCGACCAATGAAGTATTGCCGGCGGCAGGTAAATCCCGCGTCTGTCTGTATCTGATTGCTCGTTATCAAGACCGTAGGCTCTGGAACCAAGAATGCAGCGGTAAATTACAGAATCATAGAGGTTGTATTCTGCAAGAAAATCTCCTCCTGACTGCAATCCTTCGCTCTGAAACTGCTTGCGGATACTGAATTCGTGCCGCCGCAGACTAACTTCTGTTCCGTCTGGAAGTTTGACTAAATATGCGTGGGAATTGTCGGTAGGCGATTGAACGATGACACCTACTAATCCCGGTTTCCAAGGTTGGTCGTCGGCGGGGTTTTTGACTTCGATTTTGGTGACAATTTGGGTTCCTGCGGGTAGGATTAAGTTGAAATTTTGAGGAAGATTGGCATTTGCCATGAGGGAACCTCCTGCGGGGCACGAGCTACAATGTTAGTGTAGCATATGTGTAGTATAGAAGGGAGTTTTGGGCGATCGGGTCCCGCCCCGCAAGCTACGGCTGTTTTGGCCTTGTTGAAAATTGTCTAATTAATTATCAAGGAGGAATACCGCCAGCGGGTTGAGGGGAAAGTGTTGGAGATTGTGGAGACTCACCCGACAATTGCCGCAATTCGCAATGGGGAAGCGGTGACAGACTTGCAACTGGTGGCGTTAGAGCGTACACTGAGGCAAGAGTTGCATGGGGGAAACGTGCAGTTGTAGAAGTCGAATATTCGCAAGGCGTTTAATCTGAAGGTGAATAGTTTATTATCGTTTCTGCGAGAGTTGTTCGAGATTGAGGCATTGCCGGATTATCAAGAGGTGGTAAGGCGGAATTTTGAGGATTTTATTGCCCAACGGCAGTTTAACGCCAATCAGATTTGGTTTTTAAGGGCGGTGCAGAATGTGTTTTTGAAGAAACGCCCGTTTGAGGTGGCGGATTTGTATGAGGAGCCATTAAACAGGTTTGGGGAGGATGCTGTGGAGCTGTGGTTTACTAAGAAACAGGTAGATGACCTGATTAAGTTTACCGCACAATTCGCAGCATAGTATATTCTTGATTCTAGCCTGGTTGATTTTGTAGTAAAAACTGACTCAGTATAAAAATATGTTATTGGACCAAGCTTTGTTAAAAGAACAATTACAAAAATACTATGTTGATTTTGACATTGCTATGGGCAAAGGAACGGGGTATTTTAGGCAGATTGAAAAGTATAAGGGTCAGAACCTAGAATCTTTCAATTTTTTTAAAACCTTATATGAAAAGAACCATTTTTTAAAGGTTGAACCTCAAGATAATCCCAAAATTCCCCAAATTATTCATCAGATATGGATTGGCAACCGTCAGATTCCTTCAAAATTACAAGAATACCAAAAAACTTGGAGAGAACAACATCCAGATTGGGAGTATAAATTTTGGACTAATGAAGAGGTAAAAAACTATACCTTTGTCAACGAAGATCTTAAGTTTTTATTTGACAAAGCTTTGACTCTAGGTGAACGAGTTGATGTACTGCGATACGATATTTTGTACCAATATGGGGGAATATATGCTGACTGCGATTGTATTTGTTTAAAGCCGTTGGATGTTTTTGTTTATTGCTATGACTTCTTTGCTGGTATGTTACCTCCTATGTTTGCCACAATGGAGACAGCGGTTTTTTTGCAAAATTGTATGATTGGAGCCAAGCCCAAACATCCGATTATCAAAAGGCTAGCATCGCTATTGGTGCAAAATTGGGACAACGTAGAATATAAAGATGATGAATTTTATACTACTATCAAGCGGACCTTTTATGGACTGACGCTGGCGTCGATTGATGAGGCAGGGAAATATAATAATATAGATATTGCCATGCCTCCACCATATTTGGCTCCGATTGCCCCCTACCCAGTATTTGATATGATGACGAGGGGATTTAAGGATACAATACTGGGATTTTTTAATAAAGAATTGGCACCATATTCATCATTTAAAGATTGCAGCTTTTCTCATCATTATTCAACTAAAGAATGGGTAAAAGACATCTATTCTACTATAAGTTTTAAACATACAGGATGGACGTTGTTTAATTTGAAAGATTGGTGGTTATTTTTAACAGCAAAAGCGCAGAGCAAATCTGGTCAAAAGCAAATTGTAAGAGAAACTTTTGAGGATCTTATTTCTCGTTAAACGAGCTGTAATTTCAACATTTAAACAATACGTATTTATTGACTGGTAATGCTAACTGAC
The DNA here is from genome assembly GCF_036702475.1 of Microcoleus sp. D2_18a_B4. Classification (NCBI taxonomy): domain Bacteria; kingdom Bacillati; phylum Cyanobacteriota; class Cyanophyceae; order Oscillatoriales; family Microcoleaceae; genus Microcoleus; species Microcoleus sp. D2_18a_B4. The sequence goes on along the minus strand of NZ_JAUBTL010000077.1, from coordinate 11,821 downwards.
CCTGAACTTCGATCGCCGGTTGACCCAATTTGGGAGAGATTACCATCGTCGGAACTCTGGAACCCAAAGCAGGATGAGGTTTTTTATCAGCGGCGCAGGTTACAATGGAGAGGTTGCGGAAGTTAGAGCATATTAGGGGGATAGAAGTGCGGGAGTTGATGAGTTTTATAGATGAAAAATGAAAGTTAGAGAAGTTATTAAAATGTTAGAAGATGATGGTTGGTATTTAGCTAGAACAAAGGGCAGTCATCGTCAATTTAAACACCCAGAAAAGGCTGGGACTGTCACGGTGTCAGGTAATTTAGGCGTTGATATCCCAATTGGTACGCTTAAAAGTGTTTGGCGGCAAGCTCAACTAGAAGAGGAGGAAGATTAATGCGTTATGCTGTTGTAATTGAGAAGGGTGAAACTAGCTACGGTGCTTATGTTCCCGATTTACCTGGATGTGTAGCTGTGGCTGAAAGTTTAGAAGAGGTGAGAAATTTAATTAAAGAGGCGATCGCATTTCATATTGAAGGACTACAAGAGGATGCTTTTCCTATTCCCGAACCTGTCTCTATTTGCGAATATGTTGAAGCTTAAGAAGCTGAGGGCGGTTGAAACCGCGGCTACAAAAAATTTTGTCCCAGCAGAGGGGGACTAAGAAATAAGAGGAATCAGAAAATAAATTTGATGGGCAATACAGGATTTGAACCTGTGACCCCTTCCGTGTGAAGGAAGTGCGCTACCACTGTGCTAATTGCCCGCAGATAATTAAGATACCATACCAAGTCCAAATTTGCAACTAAATTTTTCCTAAAAATTCAGCCGCTGGTTTCCCAGTTAAACTCGACACAATGCCAAGAATACAGGCATTTGTCGAGTCTGGCATCAGTTAACCTGCCACCAACCCGCCGACGGGCCGACAAACCGCACTACAATCCACCAAGCCACCAAAAGACTAATCCCGATCCAGCTTCCGCGACTTGTCCACTTCACAAAATCTTCGCTTTGGGTTTTCGTGATTGGCAGCCAGGGAACGATGCGCTCTTCTTTACCGTATTCGTCGCCGATCGACTCTTTGCGACGCTTAGCTTCACCCATAATCTTTGTCTACTAAATTAGATTTCAACTCAATACCTAACCAAATTATACGCCAACAGGTCATCTCAAGCCTGGGTCAGCCAAGTCGTATCCAAATAATCAATCCTCGCAAAAGGACTCAAAGCCGCTAAAACCTGCTGTCCATAACTGCGGTGAATCACCCTGCTGTCGAAAATCGCCACCACCCCTTGACGTTCTCGCACCGGCGCGATCGCCCGTTGCAACTCATTCAGCGCCGCCGGCAGCAAATACAACCGAAACCAATCCTTGCGCCGTTCCTTATAATAAGCCACACGCGCCGTCACCAAAGGATTCTCCAAAGAAGGTAGCGGCAAAGTTGCGATCGCCAGCAAGTGAGGCGCCCTCAATTCCCCCTGATGTTCCCGCCAAAACTCCCACCCCGTCACCAAAATCGCATTCTCGCCCACATCTGTTTTTTCTACCTGCACGCGAGAACCGAACTCAGAAGCCAAAATCGCCGCCAGCCGAGCCCTCAGCGGTACATCACCCACAATCAGCACCGTTAAACCCGCCACCGACGCGCTCATCAACAGCAAAGTCCGAATTTCTTCCATTAAAACACCCTGAAATTCCGGCGTATTTGGCAGCGGCAGCCAGTTGGGAATATACAGTTGAATTAATTCGCTTTGTCGATCGGGCGAAAACTTAACGCTCGTCAATTCTGGCAGTCCCAGCATTTGCCGGAAGATCGGAGCCTTCGGTTCCACATCCACCGCCCCCCCAATCAACACCACAGGCTGACAATCCCAAATTTTGCTCAAAACCTCAGCCACCTGAACCGGCGCGCAGAACAGAGAAAATGAGCCAGCCTCCCGATGAATTTCGGTCCACCGCAGTGTTCCGTTTGCTTCCCACCGCTGCCAAAAATTGCTCCAAGCAGCCGGAATCAGCGAATTTGGCTCGATCCTTTCAAACAGCCCCTCCAATATCTTTTGCTCTGCGGTTTCCAGCAAATAGCACTCCTCTGGTTTCGCCGGATGCTGAAAGAAAGCCCGCGTTAGCAGTACCCGCCCTTGGAGGATTGCATCGGCTTCCAAAGGCTGAGATTGCATTAAATCATTCCAGTCAGCAGGTTGCAAACACGCCGTCAATTGCTGGCGCGTCCAAACTTCCAAGTCATCCACACCGTCGATAATTGTCGGAATATTGCTGTGAAGTTCCGAATTCCCCGCCAAGCGAGCCGCCAGCCAAGACTGCGGATCTACTAGCATCAATCCTCGTCCAGTGGCATTATCGGAATAAGTGTCGATCGACTTATCAGTTTGCAGCCACTCTTGCAAACGCGGAATTTCCACTGCTCTCAAATGCTCGATCAGCCGTGTCGGCGCCACCAAAATCACAGGCTCCGACCACATCAAAATCGGCATCAAATAGCTGACTCGATACCGCTGTCGGTAAGCTCCAGCAGGAAGCCCCGTTTGGATCAGAGCGCTGCGCCCCAAGCGCAAAGCCCGCGCCACGAGCCGCGCCATCGTTAAATGGTGGGGCCAGTGCGGCTCGGAGTTCGATCGCAGGAAGCGGAGTAGCGAATTGTGGACTTCTACCTCAATCAATCGGTTTTAAAATTGACATTTCTCAATCAACATAATCAAAACTGGCCAGAAAATCAACTACTTTTTGACCGATAGGCAAACAGAATTTATTCTCCTGATGAGTTGCACCTCCCTTCCCAAAATTCCCGTGAGAATTCACCATCAAACTCTCCTGTCCCGAACTAATTAAAATAGTTTGGGTAGGTGACTCAAAAAACTTTGTTGGCTGACTCACCCGTGATATATTAGAGACCAAATTTATCAACTCATTTAACTGATCTGTAGCTATACTCAATGCTTTACGCAACTGCAATATTCGTTTTTCATCCAAATTTTGACTTTCGATATTTTTGCCAATAACCATAATATTTCTCTGAGTTTGTACAGCATCCTTAAAAGGAAGAATCGCTAAAAAAGCTGCTGGCAATAAATGCTCATCGCTCTCAAATCTAAAAGTTAGAGTTGTGCGGCGGTAGCCGACTTCAATATTAGGAGGAAAATTCATTGCCCGGTAATGCCGAGCTATTTCGCTGTAAGCTGTTGCTAAAGTGCTGTTTGCTGAGTAGTCTAAAAGTGCGTCAACCACAATTTGCACTAACCCAGGCGTGTGACTTAAAAATTTTATCGATTCTGACGGCGAATTAAATTGTTGAATCTGAGTGCGATCGCCAGCGGGGCTGAGGTCAACCCACTCGCAAGTAATATCATCTGCGATGATGCCACATCGAGGAACCAAATACAGTTTTGCTCCTGTTAAAGTTGCTCCCCTCAAATCAGCGCCCACCCAATCTGCATTAATCAAATTTGTTTCTGTCAAATCAGCGTGAACGAAATTAGCACTTGCTAAATTAGTATTTCTTAAATCTGCTCCGTTAAGGTTAGCTCCGCTCAATTTAGCACTGCTCAGATCAGCGCCGTTGAGGTTAGCTCCCGTCAAATCAGCCCATTTTAGGTTAGCTCCGCTCAAATTGGCACTGCTGAGATTCACCTGTTGCAAAGAAGCTTGTCTCATATCGGCATTGCTCAAATTGACGCCGCTAAGTTCTGCTTTCGTCAAATCCGCGCCATGCAAGTTAGCTTCTTGAAAGTTAGCTGAAGCAGCCGAAGCACCTCTGAGATTTGCACCGGAAAGATTAGCACCGCACAGGTTAGCTTCCGTCAGTTTTACCTCTCTTAAATCTGCTTCAGTCAGGTTTGCACCGCTGAAGTTAGCTTTGCTGAGTTCGCAGCGGACTAATTCGCTTCTAATCAGGGAGGCTCGGATTAATTGAGCTGCACTTAAATCGGCTCTGACTAAGTTTGCTACGTTGAGAGTAGCCCCGTTTAAGATTGCCCGCGAGAGGTTGGTACTGCTGAGTCTAGCCACATTCAAGTTAGCGTCGCTCAAGTTAGCGTCGCTCAAGTTAGCGCCGCTGAGGTTGGTGACAAATAAGCTAGCCCCCCTTAAATTTGATTGGCTGAGGTTGATGCGGCTGAGATTAGCTTCATTTAGGTTGATTCCTGTGAAATCTCTGTCGCCTTCTGTGTATCTCTTGACGAGTGCAAATCGTTTGAGCAGTTCTTCAGCTTCCATTTTTTTTAGTTGAATGAAATGGCAATTGGCTAACTTTTATAGGGCATGAATAGAAATGATATCAAATTAATTTATAGTATTTACTCACCGAGCTGATAAAAGCTTTTGACAAACTCAATGACCGTATTTAGCGGCGGGGTGGTAAATCTTTGGGCTTTAATTGCAGGACTGATAGACGTTTTGTTGACTCCCGGCAAATTTGTCAAGTTTCTGCCAAAATCTGGGTGATAGTGAATCATCAAAGTTTCGGCGCTGGAGTTAGCCAGTACAGTTTGGGTAGGCGATTGGAAAAAACTTGACATCGGTTCGCGATCGAGGCGAATCGGCTGAATTTTCATTTCCCCTATTTTTCTCATTGTTTTGGTCATGGCTACGTTTAATTGCACTACCATATTTGAGACTCTGACGCCCAGGTTATTACCACTTTGGGGTTGAATCATCTTGATGAGAGTAATCAAATTTTTCTGAGTAAATGCTGCATCACTAAAGGGAATAATCGCAACGAAAGCTGTGGGAAATAGTTGATCGTCCTGCTCTATTTTAAATGATATGATTGTGCGTCTGGAATTAACTTCGATACTGGGAGGATGGCTCAAAGCAGGGTATTGACGGGCTATTTGGCGGTAGGTAGCTGCAAGGACAAAGTTAGCATCCGGGTCGAGGGGTCGATCGACAATAATTTGAACTGTCGGCGGTGTAGCATTGAAAAACCTTTGAGATTCTTCTGGGGTAAAGCGCTGAATGTGGCTGCGATCGCCGTTAGGACTGAGGTCAACCCAATCGCAGGTAATGTCATCTGCTTTCACATCAAACCTAGACACCGCGTAAATTTTTGCCCCCGTCAGGGCCGCCCCCGTCAAATCTGCGCCCACCCAATCAGCGTGAATCAAATTCGCTTGAGTCAAATCCGCGTGTACCAGAGTAGCGTTCAACAGATTGACATTGCTCAAATTTGCCCCGTACAAGTTGGCCCCGCTCAATCTCGCTTCATCGAGGTCAGCGCCGGTCAGGTTCGCCCCGCTGAGGTCAGCCCACCGGAGATTAGCGCCTCGCAAGTCAGCGCCGCTGAGGTTGGCCTGAGACAGATTAGCTTGTCTAAGTTCGGCATTGCAGAGGTTGACTCCTCGCAAGTCTGCCCTGCTGAGGTCGGCTCTGTGCAAGTTAGCCCGTTCCAAGTTGGCCGCGGTTAGGGAAGCGCCTCTAAGGTGAGCCCCGCTGAGGTCGGCTTGCTCTAGATTGGCTTCTCTGAGGGTTGCTTCTCTCAAATCTGCTTCACTGAGGTTTGCCCCGCTCAAGTTTGCACTGCTGAGGTTTGCTCGGATCAGTTCGGATCTGATCATTGTAGCTTCGACGAGTTGGGCTTCGCTGAGGTCGGCTCGAATCAAGTTAGCCACGTTGAGGATAGCGCCGCTGAGGTTGGCTTTGTGGAGATTAGCACCGCTGAGTCTGGCAACATTGAGTTTGGCTTTTCTCATGTTGGCGTTTGACAGATTGGTGCCGCTCATGTTGGTGAGGCTCAAGATTGCCTCACTGAAATTAGCCCCGCTGAGATCGATCCTGCTGAGATTTGCCTCGCAAAGGAGAATGGCAGTAAAGTCTCTTTCTCCTGCTGCATATTTGGTGATGAGTTCTTCGGCATCCATGCTTTTCAATTTCCCTGATGTGTTAGCTAGAACAAAGCTTTGTTGTGCCAACCTTTAAACTAGAATAAGCATTTTTTGTAACTTGATGCAATATGCCTAAACATCTATATTGTGGAAGCCTTTTATAAAATCCAAAATGCTACTGATATTAGTTTGAGCCAATTTTGTGCTTTCGGCTAACTTACCAGAGGTTGAGTTACTTGGGTCGTATTTTTTAATCAGGCGCTTGCCGAAGGCTGGGTGGTGATATACGCTGAGTCTTTGGTCGCGGGAATTAATTAAGAGCATCTGTGTAGGAATTTGAAAAAAATTGATGCTTTCGCCGATTTTGGGAAAAGAACTGGAAATTTTGATTTGGTCTACTTTGCTGATAGCTTGGTTGAGAGCTTTGCTGCATAACTGGACGTGTTTAGATTCTTTGACGTTAAGTTTGCCTGCATCGTGGGATTGAATCATTTTCATCAAAGCTATTAGGTTTTTTTGAGTTATGGCAGCGTCGTTAAAAGGAATGATGGCCACGTAAGCGGTGGCAAATAATTTATCGTCACTGTCCATTTTAAACGCGAGTACGGTGCGCCTAGAGCTGACTTCGATCGTGGGAGGCTGACTTAAACTCGGGTATTGTTGGGCAATTTGGTAATAAGTTGCAGCTAGCGCAAAATGAGCGCCTTGGTCTAAGGGCGAGTCAATCACAATCCGAACTGTGGGCAAGGTTTCGTGAAAAAATTCCTGGGTTCCTCCCGAGTTCAACCAGTAAATTTGGCTGTGGTCGCCGTTGGGGCTGAGATCGACCCACTTGCAGGTCATGCCTTCGGTTTTGATGCCCAGTCGCGAAACTGCGTGAAGTTTGGCTCCGGTTAAGGTGGCTCCGGTTAAGTCGGCTCCAATCCAGTCGGCGCGAATCAGATAGGCATTTGACAGGTCGGCGTGAACTAAGCTGGCATTCAGCAAGTTGGCGTGGCAGAGGTCGGCTCGGCTGAGGTCGGCACCGCTCAATTTGGCTTCGCTGAGGTCGGCCCAGCGGAGATTGCAGCCGCTGAGGATGGCCCAGCGCAAATTGACGCCGCTGAGGTCGGCGCCGCTGAGTACGGCTTGAGTGAGGTTGGCTTGTCTCAGTTCTGTGCCTCGCAAGTCGGCGCCGCTGAGGTCGGCTCGGCTGAGGTCGGCTCCTTGCAGGTTGGCTTGTTCGAGGTTGGCTTCTGTCAAGCACGCGCCGCTGAGGTGAGCGCCTCGAAGGTTGGCTTGAGCGAGGTTGGCTCCTCGAAGGGTGGCTTCGGTGAGGGTGGCGCCGCTGAGGTTTGCGCCGCTGAGGTTTGCACCGCTGAGTTCGGCTCGAATGAGCTCGGCTCTGATCAGTTTGGCCCCTGTGAGTATGGCTTTTTTGAGGTCAACTCGCACTAGGTAAGCGACGTTGAGGTCGGCGTCGGTGAGGTCGGCGCCGCCTAGATGGGCGCCACTGAGTCTGGCGATGTTGAGTTTGGCACCTGTGAGGTTGGTTTTGCTGAGGTTGGCTCCGCTCAGGTTTGCTACACTCAGATTCGCACCCTTGAGGTTGGCTCCGCTCAAGTTGACGCCGCTGAGGTTGGCCTCAGTCAGGTTGATTCCGGCAAAATCTCTTTCTCCGGCGGCATATTTTTTCAGGAGTTCCTCGACTGTCATGGGGGCGGCACCGTATCAAATATCCCCATTTTATTGCTATGAATATCGGTATTGTAGGACTGGGTTTAATTGGTGGCTCGATCGGGCTGGATTTACGATCGCGCGGGTTTAATGTTTTTGGGGTTTCGAGTCGGCAGCAGACTTGCCATCGGGCGCAAGCTCGCGGTGTTGTCAATGAAGCCAGCATAAACCTGTCTCTGATGGCAGCAGCCGATGTGGTTTTTATTTGCACGCCGCTGGGGTCGATCGAGCCGATCGTCCGAGAGTTGGTGCCCTATCTTTCCCCTGATACTATTGTAACCGATGTCGGTTCCGTAAAAACACCCATAGTACAGGCTGTGTCTCCTCTGTGGCCGAATTTTGTGGGGGGACACCCGATGGCGGGGACTGCTGAAAGCGGAATTGAGGCGGCGGTGCCGGATTTGTTTGTGGGCCGGCCTTATGTGGTGACGCCGCAGGCTCAGACGCCGGCGCTTGCGGTGGATAAGGTTGAGGAAATTGCGCGGTTGCTGGGTGCGTCGGTTTACCGGTGCGATCCGATCGAGCACGATCGAGCTGTGGCTTGGATTTCTCATTTGCCGCTCATGGCGAGCGCGACGCTGGTTGCTGCGTGCGATCGAGAGGGCGATCGGGATATTGTGAATTTAGCCCAACATTTGGCGAGTTCGGGTTTTCGGGACACGAGCCGGGTGGGGGGTGGCAATCCCGAACTGGGAGTGATGGTGGCAAAGTACAATCGAGAGGAATTATTGCGATCGCTCTCTCTTTACCGCGACAGTCTCGACGAGTTCATCAGCGATATCGAAGCCGAAAATTGGCAAAGTCTCGAACACAAGCTGAAGCTGACTCAACAAGCGAGACAGAATTACAACTTGTGATCCCAAATTTACCAGCCAATTCAACCAGTAATTGACGTTCAGGTGGATGCCCAAATAGTTGGTGTAGTCGCTAAAATAAAGCGAGTGTTAACATTTAAAGCGTAGCCTGGGGCTATTTCTCCGTTTTTAATAACTGGTGTCTAAACCAGGGGAAAAGCCCGTTATAAAAGACAATTTCTTAGTTGTGGAACGGGCCGGAGAGCCCGTTCGGAACAGGCTTTTAGCCTGTTATAAAAGACAATTTCTTAGTTGTGGAACGGGCATATTGCCCGTTTCTAAAGCTGTGAGAGTAGTGCAAAATCTAAAAATTGCCCAATTACCCCCAATCCTCAATTGTCACCAAATCCATCAAAACCTGTCCATCCCCTAAAGCGGCTGCTGAAGTACGGGCGCCGCTACCGCCTGAAAGCTTGGCTGGCAAGTATCTGTTCGCTGCTGAATAAATTCTTTGATTTAGCGCCGCCAGCATTAATCGGTATTGCCGTTGATGTGGTGGTGAAACAGCAAGATTCTATCCTCGCTCAATGGGGCATAAAAGATGTCTTTTGGCAACTGGCTCTTATTACTCTTTTGAGCGCGATTGTTTGGACGTTGGAATCTCTTTTTGAATATGCCTATGATTATTTGTGGCGCAATTTGGCTCAGGATATTGAACACGATTTGCGTCTGGAAGCTTACAGCCATTTGCAAGAATTAGAATTAGCTTATTTTGAAGAACGCAGCACGGGCGGTTTGATTTCTATTCTCAACGATGATATCAATCAACTCGAACGTTTTTTGGACGACGGCGCTAATGAGGTGATTCAGGTAATTACAACGGTTGTTGTGATTGGTGCGGCTTTTTTTGCTGCTTCTCCTCTTGTTGCTGGGCTGTCAATGCTGCCGATACCTTTTATTATTTGGGGTTCGATCGCCTTTCAAAATCGCCTCGCTCCTTTCTATGCTGATGTGCGGGAAAAGGTGAGTTTTCTGAACGGGCAACTATCTAATAATTTGATGGGAATTACTACTATTAAAAGTTTTACTTCCGAAGATTATGAAATTCAGCGCATCGAAACACAAAGCCAAGCTTACCGCCAAAGCAACCGACGGGCGATCGTACTTTCGGCAGCTTTTATTCCGCTGATTCGGGTTGTGATTTTCTTAGGGTTTATTGCAACGCTATTTCTGGGCGGTTTGGAGGTTGTGGCGGGCCGATTGTCTGTGGGAACTTACAGCGTTTTGGTGTTTTTGACCCAGCGGTTGCTGTGGCCTCTGACTCGCCTGGGAAATACTCTGGATCAATACCAGCGCGCTATGGCTTCTACTAATCGGGTGATGAATTTGTTGGATACTCCGATCGCAATTCGCACGGGTGATATCCGGCGGCCTGTTAGTTCGATTAAGGGTGAGCTAGAATTTAAAAATGTTACTTTTTCTTACAATCAAAGAAAACCGATTTTGCAGTATTTTTCCCTGACTCTGCCGGCGGGAAAAACTACTGCGATTGTTGGGGCTACTGGTTCGGGAAAAAGTACGCTGGTGAAACTAATATTGAGGCTGTACGAGGTACAGTACGGCAATATTTATCTCGACGGTATAGAATTAAATAGCCTGAATTTAAAAGACTTACGCAGAGCGATCGGATTGGTGAGTCAAGATGTGTTTTTGTTTCACGGTACGGTGGCAGAAAATATTGCTTACGGCAGTTTTGAGGCTAACAATCGAGAGATAGTAAATGCTGCTAAAATTGCCGAAGCGCACGAGTTTATCGTACAATTGCCGGACGGTTACAACACTATTGTAGGGGAACGCGGTCAAAAGTTGTCGGGGGGGCAGCGGCAGCGAATTGCAATTGCGAGGGCTGTTTTGAAGAATCCGCCGATTTTGATTCTTGACGAAGCTACTTCAGCGGTGGATAACGAGACTGAGGCGGCAATTCAGCGATCGCTCGAACGAATTACCAAGAATCGCACTACAATTGCGATCGCCCACCGTCTTTCTACTGTCCGCAATGCCGATTGCATTTGTGTCATGGAAGAGGGGCTGGTGGTAGAATCGGGGCAGCACGAACAACTGATCGAACAGGACGGAATTTATGCGGCGCTCTGGCGCGTGCAATCTGGTATAAGATAGAAACGCAGCGGTTTTGGGTAATTGGGAATTGCGGGAGCATCTCAATGAAAGCAGCAAAGCTCGAAATTGGAATTAGGAGTCAGGAGTCAGGAGCCAGGAGAAAAGAGTCAGAAGGAAGAAGAAAGAAGTGTTTTTGCAAATATGAGATGCTCCCGGGAATTGCTAATTTGTAATTGGGGATGGGCTATTGGGCATGGGTAACTAATGACAACAGTCAACTGCCAACTGCCAACTGCCAACTGCCAACTGCCAACTGCCAACTGCCAACTGCCAACTGACTACTGACTGCTGACTGTAAAATATTAGTTTATACAAACAAGAAGAGAAAATGTTTCTATTTGATAGCCCTGAGTCCAAACCCAACGAAAATAGCTGGAGCCGCAAGTTAGATAAATTTGTGAAAGCTAATCAACATGAATTGGCTGCTTTGGCTTGGGGGCTATTTCTGGAAAGGGGAGAGGAAAGCGAGGAAATTTTGGCAATTGATATTGCAGAAACTGCGCGTTTTGTGTATTGTAAGAAAGAGGCGGTTGAGGAGTTGAACCGTCAAGTAAAAAGTCATATTCAGGAAGTTGTAGGTGTGTTGAACGCTCACAAGCCTGAGAAGGAAGTGGCGATTTTGGCGATCGGGGAAGGTCAAATTAAGTTGATTCTTTTTGAACCTAAGCCTGAACCTCCTGTTTGTTTTGAGGAAGCTGCAACAGATGTTGATACATTGTTGGCTAAGCTGGAACAGCAGATGGTTGAATATATGAAATAGGAGTTATATCATGTCCGATCGATTGACCATAATATCCCGGCCGGGCGGGTTTTTGAGATTGTCAATTATTGGCAGATATTGTTGGTGAACCCGCCCCTACCTGATTTCGGGTAATCGACCGGACATGATATGACCCCTCGGTTCCTCCGGATAATAATTTAGCAGAACGTTCTCTACGGCTAGCTGTAACTAAACGGAAAGTTTGTGGCGGCTCTCGTTCGATGAAACGATTTGAGGAAACGGCTAATCTGCTGAGTGTGATTCAAACCTGTCGTTTTCAAACTCGTTCAGTAATGGCTTTTTTCCGTGATGCTATTTCTGCCCATTCTTGTGACTTGGCTATGCCGCTCGCTCATTCCCTTCTTTCAGACCTGAATCCTTACCCTCCCTGCAATCATCCCGCTATTAGCCATAGATAGGCAAAGCATTTTTGAGAGCTTATCTACACAGCCTGTAATTTCCATTTGTGGTTATCTTTTACTACTATGTCCCATTGCACGACACTGGCATTATTGTCGGTACTGGAATTAGGGACAGCTATACATTTACCACTATGT
>NZ_JAUBTL010000076.1:0-29554 GCF_036702475.1 Microcoleus sp. D2_18a_B4 | reverse complement strand
AGAGTATTTCCAGATTATCAAGGGATATACAGAAATAATTGTCGCTTTGGGTACCTACACCCGACGAGCCTTTCATCACGCGGGCGTAATTTATTCGGGGTACTTCGCGCAGCGATCAGATTAATCCCCTTTAAATATACCGAGGGACTTCCCGGCTGGTAGTTAAAAATTCAATACGCGACAGCTTACCCCTGCTGAAACCGGGTTTTTTGTCTGGGTGCGTCCAGAACTGTTCTTTTGTTTTCTTTGCCTGCAGGCTGGTTTCGATGTGCCCGACAGCTTATTCGCCGTCTGTTTCGCCATCTAGGAAAAGTTCCGACTCCGGTATCGCTTTAAACACCGGACAGAAACCGTCGGGGGTAACTTTAAAGCCAAACAAAGCACTGGACTGGTTCCAACAGCGCTGGCTGCGGTAGTGCTGGCAATTGCCGCAGCATTCGAGGTTGGCCTGAACGGCGCTGCCTTGAAAAAGGAGTTCCCGCTGGGAGATGCCCCGCAGTACCAGTTCTTCGCCTTGCCAGCGCGCTTCTACCAAACCGGTATCGGCAAAATTGGCCCACCGAGGATCGGCTGTAATCGGACTCGGCAAGCTAATTGCTACCTCTGTCCCCAATTCGCTGAGTTCTCCCTCATAGTTAGTTTCTGGGATAGCGGGCTGCAAAAACATTTCCCCGATCGGCAATTCGACAAGTGTTCCGGCCGCCGGAGTGTGCAACTGGTAGCGGTTTCGCAGCTCGTCCAAGTTAGCCAAGTCAGCCAAATATGCAGGGGAACCGTGGAGTAAAATTACGTGCTGGGGACGCAAATTGTGGATGAGTTGGGTCGTCCCCGGCCCGTCGCAGTGTTCGGCTAGCAGATAAGTTTCGACACTTGTGACTCCAAATAGGGGCCTGTTGCCCAGCCAGTCGGTGACGGGATAGCCTGGTTTTTGAGGGGCGAGCAAAATCCAAGGATTTGTGCCATCGGCAACATACAAACCCAAATCAGCTAACTTGTCTGTAATTACAATACAGGGCGTGGCTCCCAATCCGGGGCGCTGTTCGGCAGACAGCCGGCGGACGCGGGGTTTCACCCTTTCGTCCCAAAATAAAGGTTGGTGCAGAGCAAAATTTTGGACGGCGGTGGGAAATTGGGGTAACAGTTCCAGATAAGCGTCGCACCCGTCGGCGACAGTGCCGTCCACCCAAATATCCAAGTCGCGGCCAGTAAAGTAGTGGTGACTGCGGAGCAGCATCAGCATTTCTTGGCCCAAACCAAGGGCCGGCGCGGGCAGCAGTACCGAGTACCCGTCGGCGATGGCGCGGTGGATGCGATCGGCTAACTGATTTTCTAGTTGTCGGCGGTGAGGGTGGCGCGCCGTGCCGTAACTGCCTTCCAAAATTAACACATCCGGCTTCATGCCCCTGAGTTCTCCCAGGGGCAAACCTTCCACCAAACGAGAATTGGACAGGAAAAAGTCGCCGGTGTAAACCACTGTGTAGGTGCGGTGCGGGGCGGCATAAGTCAGCAGCACAGTCGCCGCTCCGGGCAAATGGCCCGACGGGAACAACTGCACGCTCAGTCCTGGGCGCACTTCGAGCGGCGACTGCCAGGGCAGTCCCTGACAGAACCGGGACTCTGGCTGTTGAGCCAGTTCTGGCCAGTTGAGCGGTAGCAGTCGCGCTGTCACTTCGCTGGCGTAAATTGGCAAGTGGGGGAAAGATTGATGGAGTGCTAGCAAACCTCTGGCATGATCGGAGTGGGCGTGGGTACACACCACAAAATCGGCTGGCAGCGATCGATTTAAGGTCGCTGATAGCGGTGCAATATCATCTACACCGCAGTCGAGTAAAATGCGGTGCGGCCCCATTCGGACTAGGAGACAGACCCCTTCTTGGGCGTGGCCTGCGCCGTAAGGTAAACAATCGAGATCCATCACTGCGGTTAGCTCCCTGCTTTGCACGCAACTTGCAGTATCGCCACTTTTAAACATTGGTTGCGACTGCATTCATTCGATCGAGTTGAGTCTCGGACGCTGAAACCGGGTTTGATGAACGAAAACACTTTGTTGCCGCCCTCGCTCCCGGTAAAAAAACCCGGTTTATCCAAGTTCTGGTGCGTAAGCCCTGGAGCTAAATGTTTGCTCGAAGGCTCCGGCTCTCGTGCAAGGAAAGTAATTGCACTTAAGATTTGATGCAGCGCCAAGAAGGCGATTTTCCGAAGGCATTTGCCTGATGGGCATTCGGCCTTCGACAAAGTTCATGCTACTGGTTCTGGCATCAAAAGTTACATTTTATTGCACCATGTAAGAGTAGCGAACTCAATCTCATATTCTGAGTTTTAAACTTTTTTCCACAATTTGCGCCTGCTAAAAGCTAGTCTTTTTTATGAGAAGATTTTAATTCAGATGTCCCAATATCTTGATAAAACTTTACAATTCTTCATTTTTAGGGTTTTGAGGGCCGTGTAGAGTCCAATCTGAAAAACGGAGAACCCGCATCGTGCTAGCTAACTGCTTTTGTCAGGGCAGAGAGAGACTTTATGAGTTTGCTCGGTTTTTTGGTAAAAGTTTGATACATTCTTCTAAGCAAACCTTGTGGCTGTTGAGGAGAGAGTTTAAATAGCTTTTTGACCCCGCCCAAAAACGGATACTAAGTTTCCGACAGGAATCGCCCGCAGCCCAAAGTTTTAGACTCTTGTTCAAGCTCCCAGATTCATCTGTGGAGTAAATCGAAAATCGAAAATCGACTGGCTGCCCCATAATAGGTTTTTTAACTCCGCTCATTGACTAGGGGACAAAACGATGCGTTCTTTTGTTTGCCCCCAAACATAGCCACATCAATCCCCCGACAATAGATGATATTCATTTTATAAAAATACCACTAGCTTGCCAGAAGTAATCTCAGCTCGATCTGTTTCCAACCAGCCTGTTATCTCCTGTTTTTTTATCATTCCTGGGTCTTATTTAGGGTTGAGTTTTGGAGTTTTTTTCTGCTAATCCGTGGGCGGTTAAACGGCGAAAGTTTGAAGGGCGCGAGTGTTTAATTGTTTCCTATGTTGCCATTGAATAGTACCCGATCGCAATTAAAGCTGAAATGAGGAGCGATCGCACAAACCCGGTTTTCTCAAAAAATAGGGTTTTTAGATTTGGCATTATTAATGACGAGACGGGGTAGCCCGACGACTGCCAATAACACCTGCAATTGAACCAGCCTCAACGAGCGAGCGTTTTTGACGACAAATATTATGTAGGAAAAAAGCTTGACATCACCGGGCCATCGAAAGTTAAAATATAAATAACAGCAATAACAAAGATGAGGCTTTATGTTTGATTCGCAAGCGGCGAGCAGCAAGTATGGCATTAATAAATTGCTATCCCATAAAACAATTTAGGCTCAAATACATCCGGGGAAATACGGATTATTTATGAGCTTTTCAAAATCAAAAATCAAAAATCAAAAATCAAAAATCAAAAATCAAAAATCTAAGATGGCATAACTCATGGCAACAGCTATCCTTGACCTGGAAATCTCCAAACTCCCGCCCGAAATTACGGTTGAGGAGCGTTACAACAAAGCCTTGGTTTTAATTCGACTGCACGGAAAACCCATCGGCCAAGCTCTATTATCGCTAGCCGGAGGTCGCATAGACGGCTCCCAATTGCGGGAAACACTGATGAATGCTGTGGGGGAGAACCTTTGGAAAAATTGGCTCTACGATGCCCTCGCATGGGACGAACGCGGGCCCGTGCAGGCAATGCCGCTCGCGACAGTAGCAGTTTGCACGCGCGATCGCCCGGAAGATTTGCGGCGATGTCTAGAAGCGTTTATGCGGCTCCCCGACGACGGTCAGGAATACTTAGTAATTGACAATTCTCCCGCCACGGACGCTACCAAGGAACTTGTCAAAAATTACCCAAAAGTCCGCTATGTTTGCGAAGACTTACCGGGTTCCAGCGCTGCCCGCAACCGAGCTTTACGCGAAGCTAAACACGAATTCGTAGCCTTTACAGATGACGACGCGGCCCCCGATGCGAACTGGCTGCGATCGCTCTTGTGGAATTTTAGCGATCCGCGAGTGA
The DNA here is from genome assembly GCF_036702475.1 of Microcoleus sp. D2_18a_B4. Taxonomy (NCBI): domain Bacteria; kingdom Bacillati; phylum Cyanobacteriota; class Cyanophyceae; order Oscillatoriales; family Microcoleaceae; genus Microcoleus; species Microcoleus sp. D2_18a_B4. The sequence goes on along the minus strand of NZ_JAUBTL010000076.1, from coordinate 25,494 downwards.
TGTGCGTCACGGGGCTGGTGATGCCCTTGGAACTGGAAACCGAAGCCCAAGAATGGTTCGAGCGCTATAGCCCCCACGGGCGGGGCTTCGAGCGCCGAATTTTTGACGGGGCGCAATGCAACCCTCTGGTTGTCGCTCCTGTGGGGGTTTCGGCGAGCATGGCTTTGCGCAAAAGTTCGATCGACTACATTGGCCTGTTTGACGAAGCTTTGGGGGCGGGAACACCCACGGTGGGTGGCGAAGACTGTGAACTCTTTGCCCGCATTTTGCGCGCGGGCTACTGCATTGTCTACGAGCCGAGAGCATTGAGCTGGCACCGCCATCGGCGCACTTGGGAAGAATTGCGAAAAACGCTTCAAGGCTACGGCATCGGAGTCTATGCTTTCTGGACGCGGATGTTTGTAATCAACAGAGAATTCAGTGTGCTGCGGTTAGCTTGGGGATGGCTGCATTCCAAGCAAATTCCTGAATTATTTGCTTCTTTGTGGAAGCAACCCGAGTCGATTCCGAGCGATTTGCTGTTGGCTCAACTGCGGGGCTGTGTGAGTGGGCCGATGGCTTATTTTGCTTCTCGGAAGTGGTTGCAAGAAATTAAGGGGAGCACTGAATAGGGAGTTTTAGATTATTTTTAACCGCAGATGAACGCAGATGAAATGTAGATGAAATGCAGATGAAGTTAATTTGGGTAATCTAAAGATGGAAAACTTGATGGTTAGCGTAATTATTCCCACTCACAATCGAAGCTCTTCGCTGCGCCGGGCTTTGGATGCTTTGCACTCGCAGACTTATCCGATCGACCTGATCGAAGTTATTGTAGTGGCAGATAGCTGCATTGATGATACTTTGGCAATGTTACAAGACTACAAAGCTCCGTTTAAACTGCACGCGATCGAGGTAAATTGCCGGAGTGCTGCCATCGCCCGCAATACGGGAGCGGCTTCGGCTACAGGGCAATTGCTGCTGTTTCTCGACGACGATATCGAAGCGCTGCCGCCTTTGGTTGAAAGCCACGTGCGCGCTCACCGAGAACGTCCGGGCTCGGCTGTCATGGGCCCATATCCGCCTAAGTTGCACGGAGGAACTAGACTTTTTGACGTGGAAGTGCGCTCGTGGTGGGAAGACAAGTTTTATCAGATGAGCCAGCCTGGTCACCGATTTACTTATAAAGATTTGCTCAGCGGCAACCTTTCTTTGGATGCAGAACTGTTTGCTCGTCTCGATGGCTTTGATTCGGCTTTCGGGAACTGCGGCGGGGAAGATTACGAGTTTGGGGTGCGTTTGCTGAAAGCTGATGTACCTTTTGTTGTGGCTGCTGAAGCAGTGGGCTATCATTACGAACACGAAACCAACAATCTCGATCGCTCTTTCCGCCGATTTCGTCAGGAAGGGCGATCGGATGTTTTGATCGGCCAGCGACACCCGGAACTTAGACCGATACTGCAGGTAGCAGCCTACGAAACTGCTTGCTCGCTGGTAGATAAAATTCTGGTGGCGGTCACGTTTTTCTGGCCGGCTGCTGTGGATTTGCTGGCTCTGGGACTGAGGAAATCCCTTGATTTACTCGAAAGCTTGCGGATGCGGGGAACTTGGCGGTGGTTGCGGGCAAAATTGCGCGCTTATTGGTATTTGCGAGGTGTCCTCGATGAGTTGAAAAGTCGATCGGCAATTTCTACTTTTATACAAGGAGGCCGGGCCGGTGCTGATTTGGGCGGACATGAAATTAACATCGATTTGGAGCCAGGTTGGGAAGCTGCTGAAAGCCTGCTCGACGCGGAACGACCGGCTGGGGTTTACCTGTATTACGGTCAACTGACAGTCGGTCACATTTTGCCACAAGCAGGTGCGGAACCGCTGCGGGGCGCTCACTTGCGATCGATTCTGGCGCTTCACTTTGCCGAACCCCTGGGTCGGGCGATGGCAATTAATGGTATGCCCCCCAAGGCTGAAACGCTCGAAGAAAAGCCTTTAGTTGCTTTTAAAAATTACGAATTAGCAATTAATAAGTATGTCGGGGACTTTAAACTCAAAACTTCAACCTCAAAAGTTGGGAAATTAGAAAATTGGGAAATTGCAACTCAAAACTCCCAACTCAAAACTCAGAACTTTTCTCTCTAGTTCCCGCTGCACTATTTTGAGGAGCAACTTATGGCAATAAAAGTGATGGAAATTGAGTTTGCTGAACAGATTAATCCGATTCGGAAACTAGAAAAATACAAAGGAACTCGTATTGTGACTATGGCTTTCCGCCGCCAAGTTTTCCAGGCTGTGGGCAATTTTGACGTTGCTCTCAATGTAGGATCTACAACTCGCCGTGCTGGGAATATGGAGAGGTTCCACCGGGTTTTGGCGAAGGGATACTCGACTTTTTACGATGCGCTCGCTTTTGTGTGGCACTTACACCGACGCAGGGACAAGGCTTTTAGCCGGCAGTTGCAGGATAACGGGCGCAGCTTTGGGGCTTATTTACTGACGTGCGATCGCAACCGCACTGTGCCGCGCCTGGACATTTTGCATTTTGCTTGGTCTCGGTGGCCCAACAGGTTGCTGCTGCGTTGCTTGATGCTCCCTGGCTGGTTGGCCTGCAAGTTGGTAGTGAGTGAGTTGCTGGGATCTCTGCAAAGTCCTTTTGCTGACAGGGAAGGGTACTTGCAAGCCCAGCGTTTGGCTGCTCTTTTTGGGGTTGAACCGCTGGTAGCTGCAGGAGGTGTGCGGTGAGAAATGCTGGAACGCTCCTCGATGGGCGCAAAATGGCTCAGTGGTTCGATTTGCTGCGGGTGTTGGTCGATCGCGAGATGAAATTACTTTACAAGCGATCGACCTTGGGGATTGCTTGGACTTTAATCAGTCCGCTGTTACAGTTGGCTGTATTTTCCTTTTTGTTTCGCTCTGTCGTACCCCTTAATATTCCCAAATTTTCTTCCTTTGCTTTTAGCGGCTTGTTAATCTGGAATTGGTCTCAAACGGTATTATTTAAATCAACGGCATTAATTACCAATCATAAGCCACTAATCAGGCAGCCAAATTTCCCGTCGGCAATTTTGCCGGTAGTCACGACGACGACGGGGCTCATTCACTTTTTCTTAGCATTGCCGGTGTTACTTATCTTTCTGGCAATTGATGGCGCTCCTCTGAATGCAGTGCTCTTGTTGTTGCCGCTGCTGATGATTATTCAGTTTTTCCTGACAGTTAGTTTTGCTTATCCCCTTGCCGCTTTGAATGTCACTTTCCGCGACACTCAGCACACTTTGGGAGTAGTTTTGCAGATGCTGTTTTACCTGACTCCGATTTTCTACGACATCAGCAGCGTCCCCGAAAAATTTAAGATTTTTTATTACTTAAATCCAATGGTGCCCCTGATTGAAGCTTACCGCGCCATACTTCTTAAAGGTATGCAGCCGGATTGGTCTGCTCTGTTAATTTTGAGCTTGGCTGTGGCGGCTCTTTTACCCATCGGACTGGGAATTTTTAGACGGCAAAGCGCTCATTTTGTGGAGGAAGTGTAAATGCGTGAAGCAATTATTGTCAAAGGTTTGGGTAAGCGTTTTAACCGCTACTCTACCGCGAAACCTTATACGATTATGGAAGCCGCTTTGTCCGGTTGGTGGAAGCTGAAGCCGGAGGCGAGTTTTTGGGCGCTGCGGAATATAAATTTTACTGTTTCTCCTGGCGAAATGCTGGGAATTCTTGGCAAGAATGGCGCGGGAAAATCAACGCTGCTGCAACTTATCGGCGGTATTTGCAGGGCTGAGGAAGGCTCTATTAAAGTTAACGGCAGAATTGGCGGCTTGTTGGATTTGGGTGCGAGTTTTCACTCGGATCTAACGGGCAGAGAAAACGTGTTTGTGGGTGCGGTGGTGGCCGGTTTGACTCGCCGGGAAGTGGCGCGCAGGTTTGACGATATTGTGGAATTTGCCGAGTTAAAACAGTTTATTGACAGCCCGACGCGGACTTACAGTACGGGGATGAAAATGCGGCTGGCTTTTTCGGTGGCGGTGCATACCGATCCCGAAGTGCTGTTAGTTGATGAACATTTGTCGGTTGGTGATGTGGCTTTTCAAACTAAATGTTTGAATAAGATAACTGAGTTTAAGAATCAAGGATGTGCGATTGTTTTGATTTCTCACACGGCGTCGCAAATTCAGAAAATGTGCGATCGGGCTTTGTGGCTGAAATCCGGTGAAATCGTCGCTTACGGGGAACCGGAAGTGGTAGTCGGTCAGTATTTGTCAGAAATGCGATCGTCCACAGAAAATAGCACTCCCTTGCGTGCTGCTGAAGCTACAAGTAGCGGTTCGCCACTGCGAGGTAATCAGAATCGCTTCGGTACTATGGAAGTAGAAATTACCGATGTCAAAGTGTCGCCAAATACGGAAATAGATAGCGGTGATGCTATTAGCATTGAAATTCATTATTCGGTGGCGCAGGAAATTTCTGCGGCTATTTTTGCCGTGACAATCAGCAGGGATGATGGTCAAAGTTGTTTTGAGACTAATACTAATCAAATGGGCAGACTGCTGCCGCTGGTGAAAGGGAAAGGCAAAATCCGGCTGCAAATAGATAGGCTGGATTTAGGAAACGGTCAGTATTACGTGAATGCTGGGGTTTACGAGGAAACTTTGGCTTACGCCTACGATTATCAGTGGCAGGTTTATCCGCTGTACGTGCGATCGACTGTAAACCAAAAAACGATTCTTTGTCCGCCGTACCGCTGGGAATTTGAGGGCAAAATGCCGCTTATGGATGTGGCCGAACCAGCCACGGCCACTTACGATTTGGATAATAATCATCCGGGCTACGCCAAGATTTTGACTCAGTTGGAAAACAAGCAAAAACCTGACTTTTTAATGATAGGTGCTCAAAACTGCGGCACGGAATCTTTATACGGCTATCTCGCAAATCACTTGCAAATTATCAAAGAAGGTTCCCGGGATATTCACTTTTTTGAATTAAATTTTGAGCGTGGTGTTGAGTGGTACAGCAAGCAGTTGACTCGCAGTGTAGCGGGTGACAAGGTGCTGCTGTGGGAGATGACTTCTTACTATATTTATCATCCTTTGGTGGCGGAGCGAGTTTACAAGTGTTTCCCGGATGTTAAGCTGATTGTAATGCTGCGAAATCCGGTAAAACGAGCGTGGATGCACTATCATTTAGAAGTGGCGACTGGCTGCGAAAAGTTGGATTTTGAAAAGGCGATCGCTTCTGAACCTGATAGACTCAAAGGTGAGATTGAAAAAATCAAATCAGATGAAAATTATTACAGTTTTAATCACCAGCATTATTCCTATTTGTCGCGGGGAATTTATGTAGAACAAATCAAAAATTGGCTCGACTATTTTCCGAGAGAACAGTTGCTAATTATCAAGAGCGAAGATTTTTACGCACATACAGGCAAAGCCTTTTCGGAAGTATTGAAATTTCTGGATATTAATGAGACTCCAAGTAAAGAATATGAAATTAATCATGTCGATGAATACAGCCCAATGCCCCCGGAAATCGAACAAAAATTGACTAATTATTTCCAACCTTACAATCAGGAACTTTCGGATTTGTTGCATGAGGATTTTAGTTGGAGTTAGGAAAAAAAATTTAACTGCAGAGTTCCCCGATAGGAACATGAATCATACCTCTTTCTTCTCTTCCTCTGTGCCCTCTGCGCTCTCTGCGGTTCGTAAAAAAAAATCTAATTCACAAACCATTTATCAGCTATAAAAATGAAACGGATATTTTTAGTAGGCTCTCCGAGAAGCGGCACAACCATGCTTCAAAGTTTATTAGCCGCTCATCCTGAAGTTATTTCTTTTCCTGAATCTAAGTTTTTTCACTATTTACTGTACAAGAAGTTTGTGGGAAAGTTCCCAGGTAGGATGGAAGCTTTTTTTAAGGATGAGATTAATCGGCATGAACTTTTGCAAGATTTTGATAATAGTCAAACTGTGGCAACTAAAGTTAGTTGGTTTGTCGGAGTTTTGGATGGTTTGGCGGCGGAACAAAACAAAAGTATTTGGTTGGAAAAAACGCCGGAACACATATATTTTATTGAGGATATACAGCGCTTTTTGCCGGATGCTAAATTTATACATATTTTGCGAAACAGTATGGATACAATAGCTTCTCTGCATGAGGCTACTAGGAATTCTCATGATTTGTGGGGGCCTGGTTGGGATTTAAACCACTGTATCCATCGCTGGAAGGAGGCGATGTTAATTAGTCACAAATATGCTAAAAAATCTAATCATATATTAGTCAAGTATGAGGAAATTCTAGAGAATAAAGTCAAAAAGTTAGAAGAACTTTGTGATTTTATGGGGATTGAATATGATGAGAGGATGCTGGAATTTTATCAAGAAAAAGCTGCTCATCTCAGTTTGAATCTGCCTTGGCATCAAGGGATTGATAGAGAGGTTAAAAGTAATAAGGTTCACAAATATCATAAAATTTTTAAAAGCAATGAAATCAGATATATTTTAGATAAAATTAAGCGAGTCAAGGGTGAAATTGCCTGGAAGTTGACGGTGGAAGTGAGCGAACCAATTTCCGATATTTGCGATCTTCCGCAAATATACGATCGCCTGTGCTGTACGATCAAACTAGAAGGAATTAAACTCGGTATTATTGAATTGCCGATTTGCGATGGCATGGTTGCGGCTTTGGTGTTGGCGGATGCGGTTGCAGCCCAGTTTGCTTGGCCAATTCTCGATCGCTTCTTTGAACGCAATCGCTGTGAAAAAGGCAATAAATTGTGGGAAACTGTGCTGAAACCATTGCACCCTAAACATGACTGGACGCTATTTTTGCAAGAATTATGGGGGCGTCCGAATTGGAATTTGGAGGATTTCTACAAGGCAGAAATTGCAGAGGAAGTCCCAACAATTACGCTCGAAAAAGATTTGATTGCTGTAGAAGTTAGCGAGGAATTTGCTAATATAAAAGTTGAGCTTTCTGCAATAGACGTGCTGGTGAAAGTAGGCGGCGTTGCTGTCGGGATTGTCACTGTTGCGGTGGAAAATAATTTTGTTTCGGCTCAAAAATTGCGATCGACAATTAATCGAAATATTGGTTTTGAGTTGTGCGTCGCCGCCGTGCGAGAAGCTTTGCTGGGAAAACCACTCAACGGCAAACAATGGCTACGATCGCGCTTAGCCTCTTGTGCTCAACAAAGGTCTAATTTGCCCGACAGTTTGAATGCAGCGGGTGCTGGGGGCATTTACCCCCAAAATGCGGTGATCTTCGGCAGGCGATCGGGTGCGATCGGGACGAGTGTCAGCCGTCGCGCCTCACTCCCAGCGGGGGCGCTGCCGGAAATCGAGTCAGCCGCGGCAATCGCTGGGGAACCGACAATGCAAATTCCCCAAGAAAACGAGTTTATAAAGCAAGTATTTTACGCACCGGAAATCATTGGCTCAAATTCTTCTTATCGGGAAGTTTCTCACTCAGTGAAACCTCAAGTTTTGGACAATCATGGCGTTACACAAAGGCTGCCGATTCTCTCCTACCGCCGCATTTCTCCTGACGGTTTAGACGCAGTTACTCCGCAGGTTTTGGAACAACAGTTGCAGTATCTCAAAGATCGCGGTTATTATAGTGCGAGTTGGGAAAATTGGCAAAGTGCGAAACGGGATAAAACTCCTTTACCCGGTAAAGCTGTATTGATGACTTTTGACGGTGGCTATCTCGACTTTTTCCAATATGCTTGGCCTCTGCTAAAACGCTTTGATTTTACAGCAACTGTTTTTCTTGTAGCGGAGTCGATAGGAAAGACAAATAGTTGGGAAAAAGCCGAATTTGAAGAAGTGCAGTTAATGGGATGGCCGGAAATTCGGCAACTGCGGGATGCAGGGATTGAATTCGGTTCTATGTCTGCTACTCATCAACCTTTGACGGCATTGTCGCCGACAGAAATTGTGCGGGAGGCAGCCCAATCCCGTGCTATCTTAGAACGGGGATTAGAGAAATCTGTTAAATGTTTTGCCTATCCTTACGGGGATGTCGATCCAATTGTAGCGCATTTAATTGGAGCGAGTGGATATACTTTTGGTGTATCATATCAGTTAAATTTTAGCAGTTTTGACGATAATTTAATGTCGCTGCCGCGCATTAAAGTTACAGGAGAAAATTTTTTATGGCAATTAGGTTTGTAGGGTGCGTCAGCCAGCGAGATTTTTCCCTCAACTAACAATCTCTCAACTGACGCACCTTACTTTTAAGTCAGTAGGCTGCGTCAGCCAGCGAGATTTTTCCCTCAACTAACAATCTCTCAACTGACGCACCTTACAAGTGAAATCGCTTAATCAATCCCTTGATTTTCCGCTGCAAATAACCGCCTAATCCTCGGTAAATTTTCTCAAATTTATAATAAAATAAAATCTCCATCACCTCTTCAGTTTTCATATACTTTAAATAAGAAATCATTTTATCGGTTAGTTCATCATTAACATCATCGATATACTTTCTCACCGCCAACCTTTCCGAAATATTCCATTTCCGATCAAACTTGCGGTGCATTTCCGTCTCATAATCCCGAAAATCTGATATTTTCCCATCCAAATACCTTTGAATATATTTCCCCGCGATTTGGGCACCATCCATCCCGTGTCTAATCCCTTCGCCGCCCAACAAATTTATTGTCGAGACAGTATCACCGATCGCAATTATATTATCCTTGCAATAAATATCCTTCAAACCAGGATTGTACTTCAGCGTCGAACCGTGTTTGTCAATAATTTTATAATTTTTTGACTTCAGATATTCATCAATCAGTAAATCAATATATTTTTTCAGCGGTGACAAATGCCTCACCGTTTTGGGATCTAAAAAAATGCGACCCGCACCAACTTTCAGCCTGTTTGGTTCCATCGGGAATATCCAGGAATAACCATCGGGCAGCCATTTTTTGCCCAAAAAGAAGATTAAATCGCCGCTGTATTTATTATAAACTTCTGGCTCTACTTCAATTAAATATTCAATTCCGGTTCCCGACAAAAAATCTGGCTTATCATTCTCTTTTTCGTACATAATCGCCCTAGCAAAGCCAGTAGCATCGACCAATACTTTAGTGCTAACGTTGATAAGTTGGCCGTCGGATAACTGTTTAAATTCGACTGTGGTTTCGCCCTTGCTTTGTGAATGTCCGGTGTAGCGATAACCAAGCCAAACTTCACCACCAAATCGCTCAACTTCGCTGGCCAAAAATGCTCTAAATTTAGCAAAGTTGAGAACAACTCCCAAGCTTTCGGGAGACTCCCAAGTTTGACTGACTTTGCTAGTTTCAATAGTAAGTTTATGCCAAAAACTGCCGATAACGGACTCTGGTAAATCGAATTTAGAGAGGGTTTCTAGAGGCGTGGCGGCGCTAGAGAAGTCATTTTTATTAAAATTGTCGTTTTGCTCTGCTAGCAAGACTTTGTGGCCAGATTTGGCTAGGATTCTCGCGCAGTGACCGCCTGCTGGGCCTGCTCCTACTATTACTATGTCAAAAGTTTTTAAATTCATTTTGCTTTTAACTCGCTTCCAATGTCAAAATACTCGCCGACATATCAACTACTAACCGCCGAGTTTTCAGCCACTGGCGGCCTATTAAAATTTCCGGTACTCCGTCACCCACATGAACGGGAATGTCAAACTCTTGCTCATCTATGCGTACTTTTCCTGCATAAAGATCGAAATCAAATTCTCCCTTTGCTGTCCGCATTTCTTGTCGCCTAATATAAATCCAATCAAGTCCCTCGAAATCTTGTTCGTCCATTGCTAACCAGCCCGAAAAACCTGTATCTAGCAGAGCATCAACAGGTAATTCTAAGCCGTTATTAGCAATCAATTCAACTTCAAAAAATAGCTCGCCCTCATCACCAAATCTTCCTTCAATCATATTGAGCCGCACGCCCCTGTATTGTTGATGCGGAAAAGGTAGGGGATAGCATTTGGGTGTTTCTGGCGGCACATTTTGGTAGCCGCCATATCATCCTTGTCGATAAAATATTCCCCGCTATCAGGTTCAACCGCCATGTACCAGTTGTAGTGACTGTCAATTAATTCTGGTTTAAGGCGATCGAAAATTACTTTGCAACGCTTGCGAAATGCCGCTCTTTCGGCTCGCCACTGGGCTTTTTTTTCTTCGGACCACTGAATCTCTGGGAACAATCTTCCCCGCCGAACGGTACGATTTGGTTTCACGTTAGTCATTATTATTTCTCCCTTATCCTCAAATCTTCCTTCAATCATGCTGCTCTTTCACTGTCATAGATCGAATCAAGAGTAAGGTGCGCTAGGCGCACCCTACGATTCTAGCTAATTACACGCTAACAGGAGACTGTTTGCGGCTGAAGGTTGCTAAGATACGATCGCACATTTGCGACGGAGTTAATCCTAAACTTGCAAAGGATTGCTCTGGCGTTGCATGATCTACCAATGTATCGGGTACACCCAACCGCATCAGCGGCACGAGGACATTATTGTCGAGCAAAGATTCGGCTACTGCTGAACCAAAGCCTCCCATCAAACAGCCTTCTTCCATTGTGACAACTTTGCCGATTCGCTGTGCTAAAGGCAAGATTAATTCGGTGTCCAAAGGCTTGACAAAACGCGCATTGATAACAGTTGCTTCAATGCCGTGTTCGCTCAGAATCTCGGCGGTTTGCATTGCCGGATAAACCATTGAACCGTAACCCAATAGCAGCAAATCGTCGCCGTTGCGGAGAATTTCGGCTTTGCCGATCGGCAATTCTTCCCAACCTTCCTCCATCAAAGGCACGCCGTAACCGTTGCCGCGCGGGTAACGCATGGTGATCGGGCCGCTTGTGTGGTTGATTCCCGTGACTACCATCCGCTGCAATTCTGCCTCATCTTTTGGCGCCATAACTACCATATTTGGCAGGCACCGCAAGAAGGCAATGTCGTACATCCCTTGGTGAGTTGGGCCGTCAGCACCGACAATGCCGGCGCGATCCAAACAGAAGAAAACTGGCAAATTTTGGATGCAAACATCGTGAATTATTTGGTCATAGCCTCGCTGCACAAATGTCGAGTAAATTGCCACAACCGGGCGCATTCCTTCGCAGGCTAAACCAGCGGATAAAGTCACGGCGTGCTGTTCGGCAATGCCTACATCAATATACTGTTTAGGCAGTTTTTCATGAAGTTTATCCAGGCCTGTTCCGGTTGCCATTGCAGCGGTAATGCCGACTATTTGGGGATTATCTTCTGCTAGCTTGACCAGGGCGTGGGCAAAGACTTTCGAGTAAGCTGGAGGCTTGGGTTTAGTGGAGGGAATGCCTTTGCCGGTGGCTAAGTTAAAGGGATTTTGGGCGTGATATCCTACTTGGTCTTTTTCGGCGATCGCATATCCTTTGCCTTTCACCGTCACCACATGAACCAACACCGGCCCTTGAATGGTATGAGCTTGCTTGAAAGTGGCAATTAGCTCTTCCAAATTGTGTCCATCTACCGGGCCCATGTAAGTAAAGCCTAATTCTTCAATTACTGCTCCAACTTTCGAGACGGCCAAGCGTTTCATCCCTTCCTTGAGGCGTTCCATTTCTGGAGTAAAAGTTTCGCCCACAAAGGGAATGTGTTTGAATTGTTCCTCTAAGTTATCTTTGAGAAACTGCACCGGTGGCGACAATCGCATTTTGTTCAAATAGCGGGTAATTGCGCCGACGTTGGGCGAGATTGACATCTCGTTGTCGTTGAGCACAACTAACAAATTGGTTTTCGGCATATGGCCCGCGTGGTTGATGGCTTCGAGTGCCATGCCACCAGTCAATGCGCCGTCGCCGATGACTGCTACAGTTTTAAAGTTTTCCCCCTTGAGGTCGCGCGCCATCGCCATTCCTAACGCTGCGGAAATGCTTGTGGAAGCGTGACCTGCGCCGAAGTGGTCAAATTTGCTCTCGCAGCGCTTGAGATAGCCTGCAACGCCGTCTTTTTGGCGTAGGGTGTGGAATTGGTTGTAGCGGCCGGTGATTAATTTGTGAGGATAAGCTTGGTGGCCGACATCCCAAGTAACTTTGTCGCGATCGAGGTCGAGTGTTTGGTAGAGTGCTAAGGTCAGTTCGACTACACCCAATCCTGGGCCGAGGTGGCCGCCGCTAGCGGCTACAGTTTCTAAATGCTTTTCTCGAATTTGTCGGGCAATTTGTTCGAGTTGATGAATCGAGAGGCCGTGTAATTGGTTTGGGTGAGTCAGTTCGCTGAGATGCATATTTTAAAATCTTGCTCCTGTGAATCAGGACGAATCCTTAACAGATATAGGTTGTGCCTGCGAGGTTGGGTACGCGCAAACGTTAGAATAGTTTAACGGTTATTTGAGAAAAACTGTTAGGCGTAAGATTTTTGTTAGTTTTGGCCTGGTAATTATAGTTAATAAATTGTGCGCCGTCAATCGATTTTCGATTTTCGATTTGAGATTTTCGAGGCGACCCCACGGATAAATGCGGGGGCTTGAGGATTTTCGATTTTCGATTTTCGATTGATTCCACGGATAAATGCGGGGGCTTGTACCACCTTTGAAATTCGTGGTCAATATAAAAAAGCTTATGTTGTTAGTTCCTAATCGCTAATTGTTAGCTGCATGGAGATTCTTAAGCATTTTTAACTACTTTTTGTAGCGCTGGCTGACTTTTTAGCCATCTTGTTTCTGCAAGCGGACTATGATACAAAATCATTAACTGTGATGGAGCATCTCATATTTGTAAAAACACTTCTTCTGGCTCCTTCCTTCTGCCTCAAATTAATTCAATAGACCTCTTGCAAAAATAATTAGGACGGGATCTGGGGCCCATCAATTGAGGAGAAGGATTTTTGCAAGAGGTCTAATCTCCCTTACTCAGGTGATGGCAAAGGAGTTTCCCCTTCTTCGGGCGGCGGAATTTCCGCAGGACTCGATTCGGGCGCCGGCGAGGGACTCTCGCTATCGGGCAGCGGAATTTCCGCAGGACTCGATTCGGGCGACGGCGAGGGACTCTCGCTATCGGGCGAGGGAGTTTCCGAAGGAATCGGGGCGGGAGTTTCCGGCGGTGGGGGAACTTGTGCGGGTTCTGGCTGGGGGCTTTGGCGGCTTTGCACCCACAAACCTAAACCGCCGCCGGCTAATATCAGCCCCAACACCCCCAGTAGGGGCAGCGGCAGCTTGGAGCGCTGTTTTTGAAAGGGTTCCGGGGCGGGGGAAGTTTCGGGGTACAACAACTGTTTGGACGATTCTGAAAGCTGAGATTCTGGAATCCTCCCGGACTTCTGGAGGGACGCAGCGACGAGGGAAGGCGGCAGCGACACCGAGGGTGACACTGGCGCTGACGCCACCGCTGAGGCCACCGTCGGATCGAACAGTACCAATCTCTCCGGCGACATCCGACAGTGAGTCGCCACCACAGAGGTGTTGTCATAACCGTTTTTCTCGTTGGCGAGACGAATCCAAGACTGAACTGCGGCTTCCAAAGACATTTTGCCCTCAAGCACCTCTGGGCCATAATTCTCCCAAGATTTCTCTACCCAGTCGTTGTCGCTCAAACCGTCGGAACACAGCAGCAGTAAGCCTTCCTCTTCGACAATAAATCGCTGAATCGTCGGGCGCAGGAAATCGGCATCCCGCGTTCCCAAAGCTTGAGTCAGGGCTCCTGCATCCGATCGCACTTGAGTCTCCCAGTATAAACAATGTCCTAGCTGGACTTCCCTTGAGGCTACGTCGTCGTCCACAGTCAGCCGGTGACAGTAATTTTTGCCAATCCAATAAGCGCGGCTGTCTCCAACATTGACTAAATAAAGTTCATGACTGTTATTCGAGGGCAAATCCTCGGAAATTTTCACTTTTTGAGGCAACTGGAGGGCCATCACCAAAGTCGTCCCCATCCGCTGCCGCAACTCTTTTCCCTGCTCATTATTTTGAGCGGAAATCACATTATTCACAACTCTGACTATTTCTTCGAGTTGCTTAATTACCATTGTTGGCGTCATCAACTCTTCTTGTTGAGTGATTTCGGCGAGCAAATTTTGGATTAAAGCTTTCATGGACTGGACGGCTAATTGACTGGCAACTTCTCCTCCTTCGTGGCCTCCAACCCCGTCACAAACCATTGTCAAATAAGGAATTAGTTTCTCGCCCCCTGAAGTTTTGCTAAATTGAAAATCAGCAGCAATCGGATAGCAACTGTCTTCATTTTGGGAGCGCTGCGGCCCGGTATCTGTCATGCCGACTACTTCTAAGTGCAGAGGCAATTTAGCGGCTTGTTCTAATAGTAAATCGTTTAGTTCCAGGGCGATCGCGTCGAAATTCATGCTGCTGCGGCGCATAAACTGACAAATTTCTCCGAGTTTCGACTGCACCTCGGGTTGCGCGGATTCCACCAAACCTGACCACACATCTCCCAAATCCCGCAGAGTCGGTACAAAATTTCCCCGGTGCAGTTCCAGCAGGCGTACCCGCCAACCTTCCACCCGCAAATTTTCCGGTACCAGCAAACTCGAAGCGACTCCCTGTTCCGACAGCGGCGTCCACAGTTGGAGCATTTGCCACAGCCAGTATACTTGGCGCGCGCCGGTTGTCCCAGACCAAGCTTGTAAAATAGAAGGATACAGGCTGCCGAAATTATTAATTGGCACATTTTCCAACAACAGCACCTCTGCCGCTTCCGGTGCTTCCCCCAAGGCACAAAAACCGTATACTTCCGGCGTATGCAGCCGTTGGGGATACAAATGCAGGTAAGGCATAATCGTATCCGGCAGTTGTTCCGGGACGCTGGGAGGCAAAGCTGGACGGCTGTCGAGCCAGATTTGGGGTGCAATGACAAAGTATCGATCGGCTATTACCTTACCCGCCGGCACTTCCTCGGCTGCTTGCCCCACCGCCCACACATAGCGATAAATTAAATCCGTTTCGCACGCTGCACAGTGCTGGCGGCCAAAGGTATTGCGGGGATCTGGACAGCTAAGATTCGGGCAATAAATGGGTTCGGAGAAACTGCTGATCATATCGAAATAGTTTGTGTAAAAACATTCTGAAGATATTTGATTCGCCAGCCCAAATTCATGAGCTTGAGAATAAACTGATTTTAGGCCCTATCAATTTCTTAACTGCCTTTGGGCCCCTAGAAATTGTAGTTTCTGCCAGTCTGCACCGGCTAAAATTGTAATCTAAGTTACTAAACTCTGACTTGGAGTACGATGGAAGCCTCAACCTGGTACCACGGCGCGAAAAATCGCTCTGAGGGGCTGCAAGTCGCAAACCCTTGCATAGTCAGTTGTTGGCAATTCTTAAATCTTAAATTTCCAATCTAAGATCTAAATAGTATCACCTATTCTTTTTATGATCTTGACTCCTACGCTCCTTTGGCTGATAGCTGGGTCTTTGCTCTGTTTGGCAGAGATATTTCTCCCCACTGCTTTTGTCGCTTTTATGATGGGACTGAGCGCCTTCGCCGTAGCTGGATGCTCTCTAGTTCTACCTTACGTTAATTTACAAATATTCCTCTGGATGGTATTTTCGACAGTTTTTGTGCTGCTGTCTCGGCGGTTGATACCAAAAGGCACGGCAAGGGCGATCGCAGATTCTCAGGAAGCAAAAACTTTAACAGAAATTCCCCCCGGAGAAGCCGGCCGAGTCATTTATGAGGGGAATTCTTGGCAAGCTCGCTGCGAAGACACGAAGGCCACTATCCCCCCCAACCAAAACGTAATTGTCGTCGGGCGTAAAGGCACTACTCTGATAGTTTTGCCAGAAAATCTCTTGCATTCTTAAACAAAATGTGGAATTGGGAATTGGAAATTGGTAGTTGGGCATTGGGCATTGGGCATTGGGCATTGGGCATTGGCAATAACCAATAACCAATAACCAATAACCAACAGTTAACAATCAACAATTATTAGGAGTCAGTTGTGGAACAAATTTTTTTACTTGTATTTTTAGCACTCGGCGGCTCAGCCCTCGCAGGTTCCGTCAAGATTATCAATCAGGGAAATGAAGCGCTGGTGGAAACTTTAGGTAAATACAGCGGCAAGAAACTGGAACCCGGTTTAAATTTTGTCACGCCGTTTCTCGATCGCGTCGTGTACGAGCAAACCATTCGGGAAAAAGTCTTAGATATTCCCCCGCAAGCTTGTATTACCCGCGACAACGTTTCCTTCACCGTTGATGCTGTGGTTTACTGGCGCATTGTAGACTTGGAAAAAGCTTGTTACAAAGTAGAAAATCTCCAGTCAGCAATGGTAAATATGGTGCTGACTCAAATTCGCGCCGAAATGGGTCAACTGGATCTAGAACAAACCTTTACTGCTCGTTCTCAAATTAATGAAATATTGCTCAGAGATTTAGATATTGTTACCGATCCTTGGGGAGTGAAAGTAACGCGGGTAGAATTGCGGGATATTATCCCTTCTAAAACTGTACAGGAATCGATGGAATTGCAGATGGCAGCCGATCGACGGAAGCGAGCGGCAATTCTGACATCCGAGGGCGAACGCGAGTCAGCAGTTAACAGCGCCAAAGGTAAAGCAGAAGCGCAAGTTCTGGATGCAGAAGCGCGCCAAAAAGCGACTATTTTGGAAGCGGAAGCTCAACAAAAGGCGATCGTCCTGAAAGCTCAAGCAGAACGCCAAAGTCAGGTTTTGAAAGCTCAAGCTACTTCGGAGGCCTTGCAAATTATCGGCAAAACTCTGCAAAATGACCCCAATGCTCGCGAAGCTTTACAATTTTTGCTAGCTCAAAACTATCTGGATATGGGTCTAAAAATTGGCACCAGCGACAGCAGCAAGGTCATGTTTATGGACCCGCGCAGCATTCCCGCTACGCTCGAAGGAATGCGATCGATCGTTGGGGAAGGTAATAATAATGAGGTGAAAAAGTAGGGGAGCATCTCATATTTGTAAAAACACTTCTTCTGGCTCATTTCTTCTTCGTCTTTCCTCGCAGCAAGAGAGCCTCCTGCCTCAAAACTCAAATTTCTAGCTTGGCTGCTTTCATTGAGATGCTCCCAAAAGTAGGGGAGCATCTCATATTTGTAAAAACACTTCTTCTGGCCAATACGGTTCAGTTAAGCTCGATCCCCCCTAGCCTAGGGCGGGCACGGGGGCACCGCCCCTACAAAGGGGGGGACAAGAAATTACTCTTGCGTCTCCCAACAATCAGGGGGAGTAGGGGGTATGCGAGGGGGATCTCGCCCGGAATAAATAGTTTTAACCCAAGCGTATTGTTCTTCTGGCTCCTTCCTTCTGACTCTTTCCTCCTGCCTCGCAGCAAGAGAGCCTCCTGCCTCAAAACTCCAATTTCTAGCTTGGCTGCTTTCATTGAGATGCTCCCCTTGGTATCTATTTAAACATCGATATTCAGGCAACTTCTCTTCGCCGTCAACCTAATAACTCGACACAGTTAAAACGATCGCCTCCCTATCTCCCAACACCAAACCATACTCCAAACCCTCAACCACCGCTTGATAAGAAGCATCCAAAATATTCCCAGAAACCCCCACAGTCGTCCAGCGGTCTTGACCGTTGCTAAACTCAACCAACACGCGAGTTTTAGCAGAAGTTCCCGCACCGGAGTCGAGAATCCGCACCTTATAATCGGTTAAGTTAAAATCAGTAATTGCCGGATAAAAATTCCGCAAAGCCTTCCGCAAAGCCGCATCAAGTGCCGAAACAGGCCCATTTCCTTCCGCGCATTCCAGAATATCTTGACCGTTAACAGTCACTTTCACGGTTGCTAAAGAATTAACTGTTTCCTCCCTACCTTTATCGCAGTGAACTTGAAAACCTTTGATTTCAAATAAACGCTTGCGCTTTCCCAAAGCCTCCCGCATTAACAATTCAAAAGAAGCCTCAGCCCCCTCAAATTGATATCCCTGACTTTCCAAATCTTTCAATTTTTCCAAAATTTGGCGGCAAGCAGGATTTTTGCGATCGAGATCCATTCCAAAAGTGCGGGCCTTCGCCAAAACATTGCTTAAACCCGCTTGATCGGAAATCACAATTCGCCGCCTATTGCCAATTTTTTCCGGTTCTAAATGTTCGTAAGTTAACGGATTTTTCTCAACAGCCGATACGTGGATTCCGCCTTTGTGAGCAAAAGCAGAAAGACCGACAAAAGGAGCACGGTCATCGGGAGCAAGATTGACAATTTCACTAATCGATCGACTTACTTGAGTTAATCTAACTAATTGCTCGTCTTCAATGCAATTCTGACCCAACTTTAGCTGAAAATTAGGAATCAAGGAACATAAATCGGCATTGCCGCAGCGTTCGCCATAACCGTTAATAGTTCCCTGTACCATCCTCACTCCTTCCCGCACAGCAGCCAAAGCATTAGCAACCGCCACTCCTGAGTCGTTGTGAGTGTGAATTCCCAGTTGAACTTGAGACTTTATCCCCCCCTTAATAAGGGGTTGAATTTGAGAATTTCTCCCCCCCTTAATAAGGGGTTGAATTTGAGAATTTCTCCCCCCCTTAATAAGGGGGGGTTGGGGGGGGTGAATTTCCGCTTCCGAATTATCCCAACTTTCTATTATTTCTGCCACCTCGCGAACAACCTGACTGACTTCGTGAGGCAAAGTACCGCCGTTAGTATCGCAAAGAACCAGCCATTCTGCACCGGCATCGGCAGCTACTTCTAAAGTTTTAATAGCATAATCTCGATTGTGTTTGTAGCCGTCAAACCAGTGTTCGGCATCGTAAATAACGCGCCTTCCCTGACTCCGCAAATATTCAATTGTATCTCGAATCATCGCCAGATTTTCTTCGAGCGAGGTCTTCAAACTTTCAATAACGTGCAAATCCCACGACTTGCCAAACAGCGTCACCCAACGAGTACCGGCGGACAAAATAGCCTGCAACATTTCATCATTAGCTGCCGTAGTTCCCGGCCGCCTAGTCGAACAAAAAGCTACAACTTCTGCTTGAGTTAGGGGCTGTTCTTTGAGACGCCAAAAAAATTGTACGTCTTTAGGATTCGCCCCCGGCCAGCCGCCTTCAATAAAGGGAATTCCTAAACTGTCTAACTGTCGAGCAATTCGCAGTTTGTCTTCGAGAGATAAGGAGAGTCCCTCGCACTGAGCACCGTCTCGCAGCGTGGTATCGTAGATCCAGAGCCGATTTGTCATGGGAAATTGCGATCGAGAAATTGGTAATATATCACTTACCATATTAGATGAATTTATTTGAATTTAATGCGATAATATATAGGAAAATTAACATAAATCTAACTGGGGTAAATTGCTGTGGTCAAGGTACAAGCGCAAGGAAAAACATTTGAGTGCGATCGCGGAGCCAATCTCCGTGAAGTATTGCTCAAAAACGGCATCGATCTCTACAACGGCAACGCCAAAGTCATCAACTGCCACGGCCTCGGCACTTGCGGCACCTGCGCCGTCACCGTCGAGGGCGAAGTTTCCGAGTCCCAGTGGCGCGAAAAAGCCCGACTTTCGGTTCCTCCCCATTCTCCCGCCTCCAACCGCCGTTTGTCCTGCCAAACCAAGGTTTTAGGCGATATTAAGGTGACAAAATATGACGGTTTCTGGGGTCAGGGTTCTGAAACTGTCTGGAAACCCCAAGCATAGATTTTTTGTTAAGGAAGGCAGATAGGACGATCGCCTTGCCAGATAATCTGTAAGACTTGTGCAAAAATTCTAACTGTAAGGTGCACCGGGGGCACCTTACCATAAAGAAACCCGAGAGGTCAAAAAAGCGAGAAAGTCCATATAAAAGTTAATGAATTCATCTAAAGATATTCTGATTATTGGCGGCGGAATAATTGGTCTTTCGCTAGCAGTAGAACTGAAATTGCGAGGTGCATCTGTCGCGGTTCTCACCGCCGATTCTAAACCACCGACGGCCCGGGCTGCCGCTGGAATGCTTGCCCCGCAAGCCGAACGAATTCCCCCCAGTCCGATGTTGGATTTGTGCTTGCAAAGCCGCGCACTGTATCCCGCCTGGGTGGAACAGCTAGAGAATATTACCGGATTGAAAACGGGATATTGGCGATCGGGAATTCTCGCACCAGTTTGTCAAAATGAGCCTCAAGAAAAGCCGTTTTCGTCAAACCTTAATTATCAATGGTTGGACAGAGATACTGTTCGCCAGCACCAGTTTGGATTAGGTCAAGAAGTAATTGGCGGTTGGTGGTATCCTGACGACGCTCAAGTTGACAACCGCGCTTTATTTCGGACGCTTCAGACCGCCACTAAAGAATTAAAAATTGATATTATTCAAGGCACAGCAGAGGAAATTATTCGGCAGAAAAACCGAGTTTTTGGAGTGGAAACAACGGCAGGAAAATTACAAGCTGACCGTTATGTTTTGGCTGCGGGTCCTTGGTCTGAGAAATTATTGGATATTCCTGTTTTTCCAAGAAAGGGACAAATGCTGTCAGTATGTGTACCAGAAGATTGTGGAGTTATCCAGCCCCTGCAAACCGTTCTATTCGGGACGGGAATTTATATTGTGCCACGTCAAGATGGCAGAATTATTATTGGTGCAACTAGCGAAAATGTGGATTTTACGCCGGGAAATACGCCTGCGGGAATGCACACTTTGCTAGCAGGAGCGATTAAGTTATATCCCGAATTACAAAATTATCCGATTCTGGAGTTTTGGTGGGGATTTCGGCCTGCGACTCCTGATGAGTTGCCGATTTTGGGTGCTAGTGCTTGGGAGAATTTGACATGGGCTACGGGGCATTACCGCAACGGCATTTTGTTGGCTCCGGTGACGGCTAAATTATTGGCGGATTTGATGGGGAATCAGAAATCAGATCCGTTATTGGCTGCTTTTCATTATTCGAGGTTTCCTGAATCTTGGAAGGTTGAAAATGGTAAATAGTGAGATTTTTGGCTGTTTTTTTGACGAGACAGAGCCGGGGAACGAGAAACGAAAGTCAACGGAAAGGAGATTTTTTGCTATAATCTAATCAGCACAATAGGGTTTTGTAAGTTATGACTTTCAGTGATGTGGTCGAGACTATCAAGAATCTTTCTACTGACGAAAAGCAAGAGCTTCAACTGTTGTTGAAGCAATATCTCCGGGAAGAACGTCGCGAAGAGATGTATCAAAACTTTAAGTCAGCGCAGATTGAACAACAAAAAGGTGAACTGAAATTTTTCGCTAACATCAATGAACTCAGAGTGACGAAAGGGTACTTTTCTATTTTACAGAAGACGGAAAAGCCGTGTTTGTAGACTTGGGAAGTCATGATGAAGTATATTAATCGACAGAACAATTGCTACAGTACCGCTCTAAGTAGCGCGCCAAACCATTTTTTTGCAAGTCCTGAATTAGTTCGCATCCTGTTTTTTGGGTTGGTTTAATTCCCTGCATTTAGCGGCAGCCAAATCGTAAGCATTTTGATAATCGCTACCCCCTAACATCAAATCGCCGTAATATTCATAAGGTTGATTGCCATAAATCGGCAGCGGGTCGTCTTCAGGATAATCTTCTTTTGATTCTTCGAGGATTGCTTTGAGTTTCTTGACGCTGAAGCGCTGGACTGGGAAGTAATGAATGTCTTGAGCGATGAAACCGAGATGGGGAAAGGTTGGGTCAACAATTCGCTCGTCGAGTTCAATCCAGCTATACTCGATGGGTTTATATGGCACTCCGGGCACAGCTAAAAAGCCTTGAACATAAATCGCGCCCTCGGTGGCTAATGCTGCTTTACAAGCGTTGTCAAAGCAGTTTTTACGGTTGCTTTTGATGCGAGCGGCCATTTCAATAGAAAGCGTCTCATCTAATAGTTCGGTCATAACCCATTTCTAGTCGCGTGTGCGATTAGATTGTAGCAAATCCGAGCTATCTCCGAGCACAAAAAACGCAGGCAATTGCGATCGTCCTTCAAATTCTCTTCTCAAGGAGTTTAGCCAAAATCCTCTGCGCTTCTGGATGTTGTGTCAGCTTTGGTTTCCGGGGCGGGCTGTTTGTCGATCGCCCCTATAGCCCGCCAATAAAAAGTTTTCGCCAGTATCCCAACTTTTGAGCGTGCGATCGAGTTGGGGGTAGATCCCGGTACGGTAAAGTGTGGCACATAGGATGCAAGCAAAAATAGTGGCATACTACATCACCAAAGGTCGATCGTGCAACCAATCAATCATATTAATGCCTTCCGGTGCAGCAATTTGTTCGGCTGCTAACAGGCTTCACAGTTTTTTTTGTAAACAAACCAGAGTTGTGATAACCTCATAAATGTGCCAAAATCGGTTCCCACAAAAAAACCTTTGGAAGAAACGGGGAAAGTCCGGGGTAAATCCGCCGCTGTCCCGCAACTGTGATGCTAAGCTAAGCACTTATCCACACACCATAGATATACTGAATGAAAAGCGCGATCAAAAAGTCGGATTTTGTGCTGGCTCCTTATATGAAGAGCAACAATTTGAAAGCTACTTGCCAAATACTCAATACAGTTATTCCTTATATATTCTTATGGTTTTTAGCATTTAAAGCTGCTGCTATTTCTGTATTCCTGCTGCCGCCGATAATGGTGTTGATGACACTTTTTTCAGGACGTTGTTTCTCTTTGATGCACGATTGCGGGCACTATTCTCTTTTTAGTTCCCAAAAAGTCAATCGCATTATGGGTTTTCTGCTAGGTATCATCAATGCGATTCCTCAGTACCCCTGGTCGAGGGGACACGCTTATCACCACAAACATAATGGTAATTGGGATATGTACCGAGGCCCTTCGGCGTTGATATCCACCGAAAAATTTGCGGCGCTAAGTCCATTTAGTCAAAAGATGTATCAGTTACTCAGACACCCATTGATGCTGTTTCCCGGTGGTTTTTTCTATCTAATTATTAAGCCCAGACTCGCGCTAATCTTAGGAATTACGGGTTTTATCCGACATATTTTTGCTTGTCTAAATCAAGATTTAGGCATGGGTTTATCTGCCATCATTGCTTCTTATAAATCCAAACATTGGTATACGACGGCTGAGTTTTGGGATTTACTCTTCAACAATATTTGTGTTGTTGGTAGCTGGATTTATCTGAGCAACTTACTGGGGTTTGGCTTTTTCTGGAGTGTTTACTCAATTGTCATGACTTGTTCAGCAGCGATATTTATCTGTATTTTCTTTGTTCAGCATAATTTTGACGGTTCCTACGCTCATAAATCCGAAGGTTGGGACTATCTTCTTGGCGCAATTGAAGGCAGTAGTTACCTAAAATTACCAACTATTCTCAATTGGTTTTCCGCTGATATTGCTTACCACAATATTCATCATCTCTCTGAGCGAATACCTAACTATAATCTTCAGGCTTGTCACAATGCTAATATTCACCTGCTGGCTAATTCAAAATCACTGACAATTCGCGATATTCCAGACTGCTTCCAATTCATTCTTTGGGATGCTGCTTCAGATAGTCTGCAATCGATTAAATTGTTTCAACAACAACAAGAAATCCCCTTCAGTAATGTAGCTAATTAAAATCGAGGGGTAATAAATTTGGTGGCTTCTTGCTCCCCAAAATCCTATGGTGTCGTTTCCGGTTGCACCGAAATTATATAGAGGACACGGCAGTGCTGTGTCCCTACCCGGATTAATTGTAGGGACACTGGACACTCGCGGTGTGGAAAGCTGTGGGTAATATTAATTCCGATGCTACCACATTTGGTATGACTCAAAGTATCTGTCACTTGTCAATGCAGCAATTCCTCTAATTTTTGCTGGTTCCACAAATACTGATAAAGCCCTGTTTGCCCTACCAATTCAACGTGAGTGCCACTCTGAACTATTTCTCCTTTCTCCATCACAAAAATGCGATCGGCACTGGCCGCCGCTGACATTTGATGCGAGATAAAAATTACTGTTTTGCGATCGGTTCCCGTTGCCAAGTTTTGCAAAATATCGGTAGCCGTTTGATTGTCAACGCTGGAAAGAGCGTCATCCAAAATTAGCACCGGGGCGTCAACTAGCAAAGCGCGAGCAAGTGCAGTCCGCTGCCGCTGTCCGCCTGATAAAGTAATGCCGCGCTCGCCGACAACTGTTTTGTACTGCTGCGGAAAGTTGAGGATTTCGGCGTGAATTTGCGCTTGTTTTGCTGCGGCTTCAATCTCCGGCTGTTCCGCTAAAGGGTTTCCGTAGCGGATGTTATTCTTGATGGTAGTGCCGAACAGAAAACTTTCTTGCGGAACGTAGGCGATCGCCCCGCGCAATTCGCTCAATTTTACCTCAGTAATATCCTGTCCGTCTAAAAATAACTCGCCCGGATCGATATCGAGCAAGCGTGGCAGCGCATTAGCTAAAGTTGATTTTCCCGAGCCGATCGCCCCAACAATTGCGACAGTTTCGCCCGGTTTTATGGTAAAATCAACATTTTTAAGCGCGGGTGTCTTAGCACCGGGATAAGTATAATTTAGATGGCGAGCCACAATTTCTCCTTTGACTGGAGTTGCCAGTTCAACTGCATCGGCAGTATCCTTAATTTGCGGTTCCACAGTCAGAATTGATTCGATGCGATCGACACTCACTTCTCCCCGCTGGTAAGCCGTAATTGTGAAACCCAACAGCGCCGTCGGAAACACCAAGCGCTCGACATAAATCAGCAACGCCACAAAATCGCCAATGCTAATTTGGCCATTAGCAATTGCCCCGCCACCAGCAGAAAGCAGCACCAACAAACTGATACTTGCCAAACCGCCCAGAAGTGGAAAAATAAAGTTTCTAGTTTTTGCTAATTCCAAATTGGCTGATAGCAACTGCGCGTTGGAATTGCGAAAAGCTCGGCGTTCGTTTTCTTCTTGAGCGTAGATTTTAATTACGGACATCCCGCTCATATCTTCCTGAATTAAATCGCTCATCGCCGACAATTCCTCTTGCACGGCTAACTGTTGGATGCGAAGTTTGTCGCTAAATAACTGTACCAAAACCAGCATTAAAGGATAAACTGCGATCGCAAACAGTGTCAACCTTACATTAATCCCCAGCATGACCGGCAAAGTCAAAGCATAGGCAAATGCCGTATTCGCCAAACTCAGCACCGCAAACCCCACCAAGCGCCGAATATTGTCCAAATCGGAAGTAGCGCGGTTAATTAAATCCCCTACCGTATTGGCGGCAAAATAAGACGGTTCTAATGTTAATAAATGATTAAATATTTGCTGTTTGAGGTCAAATTCGACTTGACGCCCGACGCCAAACAGCAGAATCCGCGACGCCATCCGAATTACCCACATAATTGAGGCGAGAATCAGAATTAGTCCCACGAAGTTGAAAACTTCGTCAAATTTAGTCGCATATTGGAGAGTGTCAACTGCATTCCGAATCAGCAGGGGAATGTAAACGCCCACAGCATTTACAACTAATAGCGAAAAAACGCCCCAGAAGGTTGGTTTCCAGTGCGGGCGCATATAAGAGCCGAGTTTTTGCAGTCGAGAATAACGAGCCATAGGAAGAAGGAAGAAGGAAGAAGGTTCGGCAGCGGATTTTGTAACGGATGTAACGGATGGATGCTGAAGGAAGAAGGAAGAAGGAAGAAGGAAGAAGGAAGAAGGAAGAAGGAAGAAGGAAGAAGGAAGAAGGAAGAAGGA
>NZ_JAUBTL010000075.1:0-30024 GCF_036702475.1 Microcoleus sp. D2_18a_B4 | reverse complement strand
GGTACCTACACCCGACGAGCCTTTCATCCCAAGGAGTAATTCCCAACGGGGTACTTCGCGCAGCGCTCAGATTAATCGCCTTTAAATATACCGAGGGACTTCCCGGCTGGTAGTTAATATATACCAACTAACCCGATTTTGGCAAGCTCCGAGCAATTTAACTTGCATACCATATGGATTCTATGGTTTGAGCGATCGCCAGTGCTTGCGATCGCCCCTGAGCCACTAACTCCGCGTCGAGCACAACTGTAACGTGACCGAGTTTGCGGCCGGGACGCGATTCTTTCTTACCATACCAATGGACAAAAGCACCACTAATTTGTGCCAGTTGTTTTCTTTTTGCTAAATAATCTGACTCAGCCGACTCGTAGCCCAGCAAATTTACCATCACAGCGCCTGCACAGTTCAGATCCGAATTACCTAAAGGCAGTTGACAAACTGCGCGCAAATGTTGTTCAAATTGTGAAGTTTCGCAAGCATCGATCGTAAAATGTCCCGAATTGTGGGTGCGGGGTGCAATTTCATTGACTAACAGCTTATTGTCGGCGGTTAAAAATAATTCAATGCCGAATACGCCGACAGCTTGCAAACTGTTGAGGAGAGTGCGGGCGATCGCACAAGCTTCATTTTTCACCTCTAAACTAATATCAGCGGGCGCAATCACCACATGACAAACCTGATTTTGCTGCTGAGTTTCCACTATCGGATAAATCGCAATTTCCCCATTTGCTGATCGAGCCGCAATTACAGCCAACTCGCGATCGAACGGCACAAACTCTTCCACTAGCAAAGACTGACCTTGGAGTGTAGCACGAATTGACTCAAAACTCCCCGGATCTTTAACAATAAAAGTACCTTGGCCGTCATAACCGTGGCGGCGAACTTTGACGACAAAGGGAAAGTCGATCGATTCAGCATCCGAGTCTCCTGCAATCTGCACGCTGTCAGAAACAGAAATTGCCGGAAAGTCGATCGCCACCGCCTTAAACAATTCCGGGGGCAAATCCGCGCTGCAATCCCATTCCCAAAACCTCGGAGTTGGCAAACCCAAACCTTGTAAATAACAGCGCTGAACGTACTTATCCAACAAAGGAGAAAGCGACGACAAACTCGGCTGAAATAACACACCTTGCTCTTCTAGCGGTCGCAAACCATCCAAATCCACAAACTCATTTTCAAAAGTAATAACATCGCAGCCAGCCGCCAATTGAGCCGTAGCCAAAACATCATCAACAGCAGCCAAAACAGCACCAGCAGCAACAGAAACTGCCGGGTCAGTAGCATTAGGAGTTTGTACTACCAATTCAATACCGAGCGCCCTAGCAGCCTCCCCCATCATCGAAGCTAGCTGGCCGCCGCCGACAACGCCCACCCGCTTAAATTTGGCAAACGAACTCGCAGCGGTTGGATTTGATTTCATGTGAGTAAAATTCCGCAAAGTTAACCAGCCTATCTTATCGCTATTTGGCCCTGGCTCAATTACAGTAATTGCAGAGTTAAAAGCCCGAAAATAGTTTTAATTGCATGATTAAATCGAGGCAGAACCCCGAAAAATTGGGCAGCTAAAGTCTTTAATTATTGCACGCTCTCAGCCATTGAGAAACAGCCGTCGAACCCCACTCCTCCAGAAAAGTGCCACATCTAGCAATTCCCTAGCGCCAAGCATGGCATAATTGACAGCACTGCAAAAAGCAGATAGAAAGGTGCAAACACTGAAAATCAGAGATTCAGGGAACAAAATTTATAGGTGAGGATACTGTGAAAGTTTTAGTTGTGGGGAACGGAGGGCGCGAACACGCGATCGCAAAAAAACTGCTAGAATCTACGCGGATTAAACAAGTATTCTGCGTACCGGGCAACGGCGGCACAGCTACCACCCAAGGCTGTCAAAATCTGTCGCTCAACATCGACGACTTCCAAGGCATCGAACGCTTTGTGATGGTCAACAACATCGGATTAGTCATCGTCGGCCCCGAATTGCCCCTATCGCTAGGCATCGCCGACTATTTCCAACAGCGAAAAATGATGATTTTCGGCCCCACCAAAGCCGGCGCCCAAATTGAATCCAGCAAATCCTGGGCCAAAGAATTGATGCTGGAAGCAGGCATACCCACACCCAAAGCTGCCGTATTTACAGACGCAGAAGCAGCCAAAGCATACGTTCTGGAACAAGGAACCCCCATAGTCATCAAAGCAGACGGACTCGCATCAGGCAAAGGAGTCACCGTTGCCACCACCGTCAAAATGGCTCACAGCGCCATCAACACCATTTTCCGAGGCGAATTCGGCACCGACAACATCCGAGTCGTCGTCGAAGAATTCTTAACAGGTCAAGAAGTCTCGATTCTCGCCCTCACCGACGGCATCACAGTGGAACCGTTGCTGCCCGCCCAAGACCACAAAGCTATCGGCGAAGGCGACAAGGGAGCCAACACCGGCGGTATGGGAGCCTACGCCCCAGCGCCCATCGTCACCCCGGAACTCATGGAAAGGATTCAAGAAGAAATTCTCGAACCCACCCTCGCAGCACTGCAAAAACGCAAAATCGACTACCGGGGTGTACTCTACGCAGGTTTAATGATTACCCCCGACGGAGAACCAAAAGTCTTAGAATTCAACTGCCGTTTCGGAGATCCCGAAACTCAAGCGGTTTTGTCGCTGCTGGAAACGCCTTTAGAAGATTTGGTGCTCGCCTGCTGTCAGCAGCGTCTCGGTGAATCTTCTATTCGCTGGAAGTCGGGGGCCTCTGTGTGCGTAGTTTTGGCTTCTGGGGGCTATCCTGGAAGTTATCAAAAAGGCAAAGTTATTACAGGTATCGAGGAAGCTGAAGCCAAAGGAGCAGAAGTGTTTCACGCCGGCACCCAGTTGAAGCACCAGCAGTTGGTGAGCGACGGCGGCCGGGTTTTGGGCGTCACCGCAGCGGGAGAAACTTTGGAACAAGCTATCTCCACAGCTTATGCAGCAGTTGATTGTATCCAATTTGAAGGGGTCTACTGCCGTCGGGACATCGGCCGCCGAGCTCTGGGCGATAAAAATTAGGAATGGCGACATCGACCGCCATCCGAAAGCCAAGCAATCTCAATGTAGAAATGTAACAATGAAGTTTGGTGTATCTGCGGTGGCGGTAGCGGACAAGTCGCAGCAGAAAATTTTATCTGAAGCCAACTGAATTTATCTTGCTTTTAATATTGAACGGGTGAACTGGTGAAATGCTGGCCATACTAAACAAAATCGGAGAAATTATTGCCCGCTGGTGGTCGGATTTTACCCTCCAGACCCGCCTGATGGCCGCTGCTACCCTCGTAGTGTCGTTAATTATGAGTGGCCTGACCTTCTGGGCCGTGAATACTATCCAGCAAGACGCCCGACTTAACGATACTCGTTACGGCCGTGACCTCGGCCTGCTGTTGGCGGCAAATGTGGCGCCGCTGATTGCCAACAACGATCGCTCCGAAGTCGCCCGCTTTTCCCGCCAATTTTACAGCAGCACCTCCAGCGTCCGCTATATGCTTTATGCAGACGAAGCGGGGGATATTTTCCTGGGGATACCCTTTTCGGAATCCGAGGTGGAGACTTCCCTGACACTGCGCCGCCAGATCAAACTTCCCGATAATTTTCTCGCCGATATTGAGGCGAGAAATTTAACTTCTTTGCCTTTGGTGCGGCAGCATTTGACGCCAGATGGAGAAGTTACCGATGTATTTGTGCCGTTAATTCATGAAGACAAATATTTGGGAGTTTTGGCGATCGGCATTAACCCCAATCCCGCAGCAGTTATCTCTTCAAATCTGACTAGGGATGTCACTTTAGCAGTATTTGTGACAATTTGGGTAATGGTAATTTTGGGAGCTGTATTTAATGCCCTGACAATTACTCAGCCGATCAAACAATTAGTCTTCGGGGTCAAAAATATCGCCAGCGGGAATTTTAAGCAGCGAGTTGACCTCCCTTTGGGTGGAGAATTGGGCGAGTTGATCGGCAGTTTTAATGAAATGGCCCAGAAACTCGAAAGTTATGAAGAACAAAATATTGAAGAACTGACAGCGGAAAAAGCTAAGTTAGAAACTTTAGTTTCAACTATTGCTGACGGGGCGCTTTTATTAGACGCAAATTTGCAGGTAATTTTAGTTAATCCGACGGGGATGCGGATTTTTGGATGGGAAGGCAAAAATGCGCTCGGAGTAAATGTTCTGAACATTTTGCCTTCGGAAGTGCAGCAGGACTTGGCTAGACCTTTGCAGGAAATAGCTGCGGGCGATCGCGAAGGCGGCGAATTTCGCATCTCGATGAGCGAACCAGTTAACCGTACAATTCGGATTGTTTTAACTACAGTCATTCTGCACAAAGCGCCCGGTGCCGAACCGCTGTGCAAAAGCTGCATCCGTCATGAGGAAGATACCTGTACCGAGCCACAACGCCCGGTAGCTGTAGAGTGTACTTTCTACGAGCAAACCTCCAAGCATCAAGGTTCAGGAAATTACCGAGAAAGTCTCAAAGGCATTGCAATGACAGTGCAGGACATTACTCGCGAAGTAGAACTCAATGAGGCTAAAAGCAATTTTATCAGCAATGTTTCTCACGAATTGAGAACACCTTTATTTAATATCAAATCTTTTATCGAGACTCTCCACGAGTACGGAGAAGACCTTCTAGAAAGTGAGCGCCGGGAATTCCTAGAAATTGCCAATCGAGAAACCGATAGACTAACTCGTTTAGTTAACGACGTGTTAGACTTGTCGCGACTGGAATCCTGCCGAGTTTATCACTTGGAAGCTGTTGACCTCCCGCAAGCTGTGGAACAAACCCTGCGGACTTATCAGTTAAATGCTAAGGATAAAGGCATTGAATTAGAGCAAGAAGTTGACCCGTATTTGCCCCCTGCTTTAGGTCATTACGATTTGTTACTGCAAGTATTTGCAAATTTAGTAGGAAATGCCTTAAAATTTACTCAGTCCGGCGGCAAGGTGGCAATTCGAGCGTATTTGCTAGAGTCGGAGACGCCCACCCACAAAGACGGTCAATCCGGGAAGCAAAACTTGTCACCGGATGCCAAACATTTTCCGGTAGTGCGGATCGAAATTTCTGATACTGGAATTGGCATAGATCCTGAAGACCAACAAGCAATCTTCGATCGCTTTTTCCGGGTAGAAAACCGAGTACACACTTTAGAAGGAACGGGATTAGGTCTTTCTATTGTCAGAAACATTATTGACAAGCACCACACTAAAATTAATTTAGTTAGCGAAGTTAATGTGGGTACGACTTTCTGGTTCGACTTGGCAGTTTATCAGCCGAAACAAACACTAGAGATGGAAAATTCTTGGCCAGTGGAAGCCACGGTGGAGAGTGAAACAATTGCGAGTCATATTAAGTAAGCCCACTTAATTAAACGTAAAATGCGATCGGTGTTAAAGCCCCGACTTCTTAAAGAAGTCGGGGATATGCCTATTCTGTTTAAAGATTCTCCTAATAGGCCTGACCAAACGCTGACATCATCCCTGTGGATTATCCTTAGCTGTCCTATCTAAGCTCAATTTTACCGATAAAACTACATACCAACACCAATAAGTACCAACCCCCAATAATCCCCCCTCTGTCAAATTAGTCATTAGCATAAATGTTAATAAATACAAAGGCAAACCTGACTCAGGAAAACGTAAGGGTTCAGGTCTTTGATTGGGGAATAAGAGAAGGCATGAAAAAGTTACAAGAATGGGCAGATATAGCATCACGGAAAAAAGCCATTGCGCTTTTACCCTGAAACCGACAAGTCTGAATCACAGATAACAAATCAGCAGTTTGTTCAAACCGAGACATTGACCGGGAGCCCCCAGATACCTTACGTTTAGTCACAGCTAATCTCAGAGAACGTTCTGCTAAATTATTATCAGGAGGAATGTCCGGATGGTCTAAAAAGTACCACCATTGATGTGCTTTCTCACGCAGGGTAAACGCATCTTAACTGGAACCCAAAATATGCTACAGTTAAATCCGACTAAATTCCAATGTAGTTTGTTGTAGTTTATGGGTGCTATCAATGGCAAGAGGTTTTAGTAAAGCTGTAACTTCCCAACAAAAACAAACAGATTCATTGCCGGAACATGAATATTTTAAATGCCAGTTTTTTAGAACATTTTGCCAATTTGAAAGACCCCAGAATAGAAAGAAGTAAAGAACACTTACTCAAAGATATTATAGCGATTGCGATTCTAGCTATTATCAGCGGTGCCGACGGATGGGTGGCAATAGAAGCCTATGGTAATGCCAAATATGAATGGTTAAAAAGCTTTCTAGAATTACCGAATGGCATACCATCTCATGACACATTTAGTCGGGTATTTGCCCGAATTGAACCACAACAGTTTCAAGAATGCTTTTTGAGTTGGGTAAATGCCATAGTCGGGGAATTAGAACTAAACGTGATTGCCATTGATGGCAAAACAATGAAACAATCTTATGACAGAAATGACCAGCAAAAAGCGCTACATATAGTTACAGCATGGTCTTCATCTCATCAATTGGTTTTAGGACAAAAAAAAGTCGATAAAAAATCAAATGAACTGACAGCAATTCCGCAATTAATAGAAATGTTAGAAATTGCCGGAAGTGTAATAACCATAGATGCTCGCTTGCTGTCAAAAAGACATAACATCTCTGATTATCAAGAAAAAAGGAGATTATGTTTTAGCTTTAAAAGGGAATCAAAAACTCCTCTATCAAGCTGTGAAAGAGTGGTTTGAAGTAGCTAAAAAATCAGATTATTTAGGCAGAGATTACAGTCCGGCATGAGCAAGTAGAAGCTGGACATCATCGAGTGGAAAAAAGACAAGTGTGGACTCTTGATGTATCCGAGTTACCACAAGTGCATAATCAAGAATTATGGACGGGATTAAAAACAGTTGTCATGATAGTTAGTGAACGACGGCTGTGGAATAAAACCACGACTGAAGCTCGTTTTTACGTTAGTAGTTTAAGCAGTAATGCTGAGACAATTGCTGGGGCGATCCGTAGTCATTGGGGCATTGAAAATAGCTTACATTGGACGCTGGATGTGACATTTTGTGAAGATGAAAGCCGGATTAGGAAACAGAACTATCCCGAAAATTTTGCACTTCTACGTCGCTTGGCTATAAATTTACTAAAACAAGAAAAAACTTCCAAACAAAGTCTAAAAATGAAACGGTATCGAGCGGCAATGGACAATAATTATTTAGTGAAAATTTTAAACTCTGCCAGTTAATGCTTGAAATCTAACACCTATCTAAGAAGGAAAATTATCCGGCTTTAAGAAGTTTAGAAAATCTTAAGGTTCTGATTTAATTTGCTTAAATGTGGTTAAACTCAATGATTTTTAGAAGGTTTTTTTAGTTATTTAGTAGTGCACAAATTTAGGTGTTTGTCAAATTAATTTAGATGCGTTTACCCTGACTGCACACATACCTTGGCTTATCAAATATCAAAGGTTTAAGTAATGTTTTAAGTTCGGATTTAAGCTTAAATGAGGCTATTCAGCGATTACCCGACGATGACAATCTTTTTGTCCTCACAGCAGGTACTATTCCCCCTGATCCCATTAAATTACTTTCTTCGAGAAAGATGCACTATGTAATGGAACAATTCCTCGCCTTATTTGATTTAGTCATTTACGATACGCCGCCTTTGATTGGTTTAGCAGACGGCCATTTACTAGCTTCTCAAACTGATGGTACAGTGCTGATAGTAAAAACTGTAGTTTAGACTAAAAAATGAGCGCAGCTAAAAGTACCCACCTTTGAATCTCAGGCAAGCTGTTGCTCAAAAACTCAAAAAGTAGAAGATTAAACAGCTAATCTTGAAGACTTTTTGCGTCGAGAAGCCCGTTTTTTGACAGTGGGATAGCATGGTGCCACCGTCCGTACCCTTCCTTTTTCCCAACCGGGGGATTTTCCCCTATGTTTAGGGATTTTTGTGG
The DNA here is from genome assembly GCF_036702475.1 of Microcoleus sp. D2_18a_B4. Taxonomy (NCBI): domain Bacteria; kingdom Bacillati; phylum Cyanobacteriota; class Cyanophyceae; order Oscillatoriales; family Microcoleaceae; genus Microcoleus; species Microcoleus sp. D2_18a_B4. The sequence continues at coordinate 22,073 of NZ_JAUBTL010000075.1, read as the reverse complement.
GAGTACCAATGTCAACTAAAAGCGAAAACATTGATTGGGCAACACGTCCAGGGGTTAAATTGATAGTAGCAGATTGCCCCTTGGAAGTCTATTCTCGATTACTAAATCTCTGGCCAGCCAGAGTTGCCAACTCATCAATGGCATTAAATCACTCCAACGCTCGGATTGTTCAGGGGTTCTCAAATTAGGCAATGTCCAATGTAATCGTTGCTTGGCTCTCCCGATACCAATGATCCACTCCAAAACGTCGTAAATATTTGAACCAGACTGTTTCGCTTGGGGAGAGTTCGTTCTCCCACCCAAGCTAACCATAAGGGTGGAAATGGCTGACCATTTGACATGGGCTTCATTCTTTCTACCAGGATTAAATTGACTTTTTGTCCCGGTGCACGATAAAAATGTAAGTCAATCCATTGTCTAACTCGGACTTGTCCCAAATCTGGATGTTCATCAATTTCAATTGCAGTATCCGCTTGAAGCCATGTGTTTGGGTCGCCCGGTCTCATTTTTTGCCCGTGTTTGGGTGGTCTGCCGCGACCACTATAAGCTGGTGGTGCTGACCACAAGCAGGCATTCTTTCGGACTCTCATTAAACAATCAGCAAGAATGTCCGCTTGCGTTAGCGCCAGTACCCAACAAGCATTCCCATATTCAGCATCTAAAACTGCTAAAACCGGGTTGACACTCTGTTCACAAACCAGTTTGAGTTGGGAAGCTGCTTGAAGTATGGGTGAAGACCCGCTACTAATTCTTTCATGAAGTAGGGGTAATGCCCAACTTCCTTGAGCTTCAGGTATCCAGGCAATGGTACTGTACCCCTGTCCAACAATTACACCCCTTTGATATTCATGGGTTCTATCTTTTAACGTTTTGGCATCTCGTCGAGCCCATGCAGTGTGGTCGATTGCTACTAATATGTGTTCTGTTGGGGGTGCTTCTTTCTGTAATTGCTCTCCATACAACTCCATCAGTTTTTTTCGGTCTGGTCTACAGTCTTGTAAGGCTTCATAGACGCTCTTGCATTGACGCTTGAATAATGGATTGAGCGAAAATTCTGCTAAACACGACGCATTCGGAGTGGTCATCACTGCATCCATCAGCTCGAATGTTGCATCCTTGGCTTTCAGTAATAAATCGTATGCTGCTCCCAGGAAAGTCCTTTAATCGTTCAGTGTTCATTTAAGGAGTGGATAGGTTTTCTTTTTCACCCTCATTCTCTCCTGGCGCGGTGGCTCTAGTTCTTCTTTTGCCACCGTTCTCATCTTTGGTTAGTCTAAACTACAGTAAAAATAGAAAAAACCGATCGCGGTCTGGTCAACAAAGCTTTAGATCAACTAAAGGTAGCGGATTTTAAAGTATTGGGAGTAGTAGCTAATGGGGTTAAATAACGAAGGCTGAAATGAAGTTAGATAGCGAAAGGAAGAAGTAAGACAATTTTGGATTTTGGAATTTTAGTTAGCGAGAGGTATTAACTTACTAGATAGGGGTTTGGAGTTAGCCTATATAGCAATCCTTGCAGGAGTCGTAAATTTTTTACCCCACCCCAACCCTCAGAGCGGGTTCGGGGAGTCCGTAAGAAATTCACAAATGATGTGAGGATTGCTATAGTGGGATTCTTTTTGGAAACTGGTATAAGAAGTTGATATAAAATGCAAAATAAGTAAATCAACTTAGGAGCGCGAATTAAATAACTTACAATTTTAATTGTTATTGTGGGATGGGCGTCCCGCCCGTCCCACTTTCAAGAGTGGAAGTTATTTAATTCTCATTCCTTAATTAAACGTAAAACGATCGCACTCTTAAGCTAATACGCATTTAAATTGCATGGTAAAATAAATTTTCCTTCTTCTGGGGAGTAGGGGTTGGGCATCTTCCCCGCCCTCAACATACAATTTAAATGCACAAAAGCTTACAACCTCGACTTCTTTAATAAGTCGGGGTTGTAATTAGATCAAGACTTAAGAAAGAGTCTTTCTAGCACGTTCCGATCGCTCTTCTGCGGTATCCATAACATCCGCCATTTTATCCACCATTTCCCCTGGGTAATTTTCTAGTACCCGAGTAGAAAGTGAAATTCGGCCACGACTTTCATCGAGGTCAACCACGATCGCTTTCAGGGGTTGACCGGGAGCAAACACCTTTCCAAGGTTATCAATATATTTTTGGCTAACTTGCTTGATGTGCAGCAAACCGCTAACTCCTTCCAAGTCCACAAACACGCCAAAAGGCTTGATGCTGCTGACTTTTCCTTCCACCAACTGACCAATTTGCAAGTCCTTGAAAGCATTGGATTGAGTGGCCATCCGCTGGGAAAGTACGAGTTTTTCTCGTTCGCGATCGACCTCCAAAAAATTAACGCTCAAAGATTGACCGATCAGCGATTCTAGGTTATCGCGATCGACTAAGTGCGATCGGGGAATAAAGCCGCGCATTCCCTGAACATCTACAGTCACGCCGCCCTTATTTGCCCCAGAAACCCGCACCTGAAGAACTTTACCGGTTTCCTGCAATTCAACTAAATCTTCCCAAGCTTGCTGAATTTGTAACTGCCGCAGAGACAAAGTAACTTGGCCATCTGCATCTTGTTCGCGGATAATCAAAAAGTCCCGTTCCTCGTCCAGCGGAACCACTTCCGACAAATCCGTTACTGTTCTCAAAGCAGCCTCTTCGATCGGCAAAAAAGCCGAAGACTTGCCGCCGATATCAACATACGCGCCGTTTGAGTCGTACTCGAACACTTTGCCGCGCACTACTTGTCCCTTCTGGAACTCATAATTGTGCTGTTCGAGGGCTTTAGCAAAATCATCCATTGAAAAGGATGCTTTTGCGCTTTGAGAACCTGTAGATTTGGAATTCATGTCAGTTTAGTTGTCAGTTGTCAGTAATTTAGTTGGCAGTCGTCAGTAGAAAAAATTTTCCCACTCTCCCCATCTCCCTATCTCCCCATCTCCCACTCTCTAGGCTGGTTGAAGTTGCTGATGAAATAGCTGCTTCACCTGCATCCACGAGTCGGCTGCTGCCGTAGCGTCGTAACTGCCGCGGTGGTCGCAGAAGAAGCCGTGATCGGCATTGTAGCGGAAAATTTGGTGAGAAATACTGTGTTTTTGCAATTCTGCGGCGATTTGGTCAACTTGTTCTAAGGGAATGCTGGGGTCTTGAGTGCCAAAAAAGGCGTAGAGAGTGCCTTTAATGTCTGCTGTGCGGGCGATCGTGGGGGTGCCGCCGCCGGGGGTTTGGGTGGCGATACCGGCGCCGTAGAACGACGCTGTAGCCTTGATTTCGTGCAAAGTAGCGGCAAGGTAGGCGACGTGCCCTCCAAAGCAGAAACCGATGCAGCCAAAACCTTCTGGTTTGACTGAGGGTAGAGTTTTGAGGTACTCGATGGTGGCTTGGATATCGCCCAGAAGTTCGGAAGCGGTGGTTTTTTCTTTGTATTCTCTGCCGATTTGGATAGCTTCGGGTGTGTAGCCGGTTTCAAAGCCGGGGGCTTGACGCTGGTAAATGGCTGGGGCGATCGCCACATATCCTTCTTTTGCTATTCTTTCAGTAACTTCCCGGATGTGCGAGTTGACGCCAAAGATTTCTTGAATCACGATAACTGCGGGAAATTGCCCTGGGGAGGTTGGCTGGGCTAGGTATGCAGCTATTTGCAAATCCCCGTTAGGAACTGTGATGTTTTTGGTGCTAATTTCGGCTTTTGTCATAGGTTGTTTTAAGGTAAATGCCACTCTACTGATTTTAAGTTAATTTGGGGATTTTGTATGCAATTTGCCAATAACATTTTTCGGAACCGCGAAGCACAAATACCGCAAATATGGCAGGTAAAATTCGCTTATTGTTGAAGGTTTAGGTTTCGCTGAATAAGTTGTGGCAAATCACTCCTAGCAATTAATTGGGATTCAATTTCGGTAAAAGATAAGTTGTGGTCTGTGATTTTCTAAAGCATAGATTTTGATAAGTCTACGACTTGGCAGCTTTTATATGGCTTTTTCGTTAGAAATTAGAGATAAGTGTCTAAGTCGTTAGCTGTTGAATATGAGCTAATTTTTTTTGATATATCGGAGTTGTTTTTTAATCGCTTTGCTTTCTGGTTGGCGGAATCGTTTGAGGAGATTGATTCCGGCTAGGACTCAAGTCTAAGTTACGATCGCCCCGCCGAACAAAGTCATCCAACCAGTTGAGGAGATTGATTCCGGCTAGGACTCAAGTCTAAGTTACGATCGCCACGCCGAACAAAGTCATCCAACCAGTTGAGGAGATTGATTCCGGCTAGGACTCAAGTCTAAGTTACGATCGCCCCGCCGAACAAAGTCATGCAACCAGTTGAGGAGATTGATTCCGGTTAGGACTCAAGTCTAAGTTACGATCGCCACGCCGAAGAAAGTCATCTAACCCAAGGAAGACAGTATTTGGTTTTTTCCGCTGTGCGCTTGCTGTCAGGGTAAGATCGAAGGTATTGGTGGCGTAGAGCCCTTGATCGCAGAATATTTTTTGCTGAGTTTGCGTCTATGGGTAGGTGTGAAAATCGGAGTATCAAATTTTTCGGCTCAAACTCATGTGTAGCAAGAGTTTGATGCCCCTAGTGTGAAAACAAGATAGACGCAAAGTCTGAAAGCTTTACAGGATAAGGTTTTGGAGGGAATATGGAAAATCGGGTATTGACAAGCCGAAGGCTGGAATGGTACTTTTATTTTAGATGGACGCAACTGCACGTTGAAAACCAAATACACCAAGGCTTCTGGAACGGGCGGCCGGAAAAAACCTAAAACCCTATCAGGGATTGAAACATTGAGAAACTCAAGCTAAAAATTAAACACTACAAGGGCCGGAAAAAACCTAAAACCCTATCAGGGATTGAAACGCGAAATCTAAAAGCTTTGGCTCGATCACTTCGTTGGCCGGAAAAAACCTAAAACCCTATCAGGGATTGAAACAACCTAAGCCTGAAGTTATTGAGGCTGTCGCTGAGCCGGAAAAAACCTAAAACCCTATCAGGGATTGAAACCACAAAGATGCTACTTCCTCGGACAGGAGAAGACGCCGGAAAAAACCTAAAACCCTATCAGGGATTGAAACCATAAGTGCGATCGCCTCAATGACTAATAACTAAGCCGGAAAAAACCTAAAACCCTATCAGGGATTGAAACGTCTGTGGGATTGCCATTAATTAGCACTCCGACGCCGGAAAAAACCTAAAACCCTATCAGGGATTGAAACTCTTACGACTCTTTGTACTCGTAGTGATTGTAAGCCGGAAAAAACCTAAAACCCTATCAGGGATTGAAACTAGGAAGGCGTGGAGGCTTACTAAGCAGGTACTGCCGGAAAAAACCTAAAACCCTATCAGGGATTGAAACGCCACGAATAGGCGCATCTTCATCCATTTTTCAATCCGCCGGAAAAAACCTAAAACCCTATCAGGGATTGAAACAAATTCATTACAATCCGAATTTGACCTAATCAAAACGGCCGGAAAAAACCTAAAACCCTATCAGGGATTGAAACCACCAACTCCCACGCCCGGACGGAACAAAACCCGCCGGAAAAAACCTAAAACCCTATCAGGGATTGAAACGCAGGAATTGAACCTGATTTCAGCACAAGAAGTCGGCCGGAAAAAACCTAAAACCCTATCAGGGATTGAAACCTGGTGTATCAAAGACTTGCAGTTCTGGCCGCAATTCGCCGGAAAAAACCTAAAACCCTATCAGGGATTGAAACCCTGGGGCCTCCGGTGCTGATACACCGACCCGCGCCGGAAAAAACCTAAAACCCTATCAGGGATTGAAACTCCCCGACGTACTCAGAGCAATTCGAGAATTGCGCCGGAAAAAACCTAAAACCCTATCAGGGATTGAAACCCAGAAATCCTCCCATTTTGGCTTTATCACTTTCGTTAAGCCGGAAAAAACCTAAAACCCTATCAGGGATTGAAACAAGCTTTCATTATTAAGGACGACACGGAAAGAGAATGCCGGAAAAAACCTAAAACCCTATCAGGGATTGAAACATGCTGGAAAAAGAAGTACGGGAACTGCAATCAAGCCGGAAAAAACCTAAAACCCTATCAGGGATTGAAACTGCGCCGAGGAAATTCGCAGGGAATGGCACGAGGCCGGAAAAAACCTAAAACCCTATCAGGGATTGAAACACCATTGCCAGCTCCGGCTGATATGGTGGAAAGGCCGGAAAAAACCTAAAACCCTATCAGGGATTGAAACTTAATACCCTCCAATGTAATTTCAGAAGAAACTCGGCCGGAAAAAACCTAAAACCCTATCAGGGATTGAAACTGAAGCAGCATAATGAAAAATAACTGGGAAGGTATGCGCCGGAAAAAACCTAAAACCCTATCAGGGATTGAAACACAGAAAGATGGCTGGTAAGTTACATAAGAAGTACAGCCGGAAAAAACCTAAAACCCTATCAGGGATTGAAACAACCGCTGGGGCAAGTGGATAGCTGCTACGGTAGTGCCGGAAAAAACCTAAAACCCTATCAGGGATTGAAACTGGGTATATGAGGAAGTTTTACCTTCAATTGAAGAGCCGGAAAAAACCTAAAACCCTATCAGGGATTGAAACGGACGCATTGCAGCTACCGGGCGATTCTCTATATGCCGGAAAAAACCTAAAACCCTATCAGGGATTGAAACGCGCCCGAAACTTTGTTAGTAATACTATCGTAAAGCCGGAAAAAACCTAAAACCCTATCAGGGATTGAAACTAATGACATCAAAGTCACATAATACTGAGGTACGCCAAAGCCGGAAAAAACCTAAAACCCTATCAGGGATTGAAACTCCAGTAATCCTCCACAATTAGGTGGCGGTGTTTCGCCGGAAAAAACCTAAAACCCTATCAGGGATTGAAACGTGGTAAGCTTTCGAGGCGCTTGAGCGCTCGATAAAGCCGGAAAAAACCTAAAACCCTATCAGGGATTGAAACAAATTTACTGCTTGAAAAATCTTCTGTTTCTGCTCCTGCCGGAAAAAACCTAAAACCCTATCAGGGATTGAAACATTTCTGCTCGCTCTAATTCTCTTGATAAAATTGAGCCGGAAAAAACCTAAAACCCTATCAGGGATTGAAACTTTTGGGGCACTAGCCTAACTCAGGCTGCTATCGCCGGAAAAAACCTAAAACCCTATCAGGGATTGAAACTTATCAATTTTCTTTTCTCTTTCAAGTTGCTGAGCGCCGGAAAAAACCTAAAACCCTATCAGGGATTGAAACAAATCCCTCGGCAACTACGAAAACTGCAAATTGGGCCGGAAAAAACCTAAAACCCTATCAGGGATTGAAACAAATCAAAACTGTTACTTGGAGCTAAAGGCGGCTTTCGCCGGAAAAAACCTAAAACCCTATCAGGGATTGAAACACCACCAATTGCAAGCAAGAACTGAAATTCTCGATGTTTCAAGCCGGAAAAAACCTAAAACCCTATCAGGGATTGAAACGTAAGTCTGCGCTTTGGATTCAGCCCAAACACGCGCCGGAAAAAACCTAAAACCCTATCAGGGATTGAAACATCAATTCCATATCATTGTGGAGATTATCTACCGCCGGAAAAAACCTAAAACCCTATCAGGGATTGAAACGAATTCTTGTTAGGAAAAAAGTTTTTATTGTATGCCGGAAAAAACCTAAAACCCTATCAGGGATTGAAACTGAATTTTAGTTAATAAATGATGGGGGAATCCCCGCCGGAAAAAACCTAAAACCCTATCAGGGATTGAAACCTTTGTAAGAGGTTTATTGATTAATAATGAATCGCCGGAAAAAACCTAAAACCCTATCAGGGATTGAAACATGAGAGGTATTCTATCTCTCAACTACAAGCTATAATGCCGGAAAAAACCTAAAACCCTATCAGGGATTGAAACGCAGCGGCCAAAATCAGCATACCCGCCCCAGGCTGCCGGGCCGGAAAAAACCTAAAACCCTATCAGGGATTGAAACTTCTAAAACAGACTGCTGTTTTTTTTCAAAGGCCGGAAAAAACCTAAAACCCTATCAGGGATTGAAACCTGAGTTTTAACCGAAGTGCCTGGATAATTTCATCGCCGGAAAAAACCTAAAACCCTATCAGGGATTGAAACTATCCAGTCTCCGGTGTAGTTCTGAAAGCCTTTCCCGGTCGGAAAAAACCTAAAACCCTATCAGGGATTGAAACTTACCCGGAGATTCAGTTGGTATCGCTTGACGCGCCGGAAAAAACCTAAAACCCTATCAGGGATTGAAACCAAAGCGCACAACTCAGAAACACGCAAACCCGCATAGTGCCGGAAAAAACCTAAAACCCTATCAGGGATTGAAACGTTGGCGCTCTCATTGGTAGCGCTGATCTAAAAGCCGGAAAAAACCTAAAACCCTATCAGGGATTGAAACAGCCACTTGCCCGCCTATCCGACCTTAACGAGCGCCGGAAAAAACCTAAAACCCTATCAGGGATTGAAACAAAACTTTTGTTCTTGCTTCATGCTGATCGGCTCCGCCGGAAAAAACCTAAAACCCTATCAGGGATTGAAACGGCGGGGTAGGTTAGTAGGGATGCACTGGCGGTCGGCCGGAAAAAACCTAAAACCCTATCAGGGATTGAAACCTTTCTCGATTCACTCTCACAGGTAGGACAGTTAGGGCCGGAAAAAACCTAAAACCCTATCAGGGATTGAAACTTGATATTTTTCCACCGCAGCCCGATCGCCTCGGGCCGGAAAAAACCTAAAACCCTATCAGGGATTGAAACTTGTATTGCTGAAACTTTACCCACCAATTACAAAAATCGCCGGAAAAAACCTAAAACCCTATCAGGGATTGAAACTCATGAGTCGGCAACAGGATTTTATTAAAAAGAATGCCGGAAAAAACCTAAAACCCTATCAGGGATTGAAACTCGTGGATGAATGACACGGGGCAATTTTCGAGCCGCCGGAAAAAACCTAAAACCCTATCAGGGATTGAAACAGAAAGATGTCATCTGTGTCTCGTTCGCAGGTTAAGCCGGAAAAAACCTAAAACCCTATCAGGGATTGAAACCCCTACTGGTTGCCGGAACATCTCAGACCACTCCGCCGGAAAAAACCTAAAACCCTATCAGGGATTGAAACAATTTAATGCTGCGAGATTTTCGCACCAATTTAGCCGGAAAAAACCTAAAACCCTATCAGGGATTGAAACATCGCACCTTTGAAACTTACTGCCAAAGTGAGTGCCGGAAAAAACCTAAAACCCTATCAGGGATTGAAACAATAATCCATGTGCCGTACCATTTCCAGTTACTCGGCTGCATGCCGGAAAAAACCTAAAACCCTATCAGGGATTGAAACGTTGAACAAACTCCACCGCGCTTGGTTTGCTCGAGCCGGAAAAAACCTAAAACCCTATCAGGGATTGAAACATTGGGCGCTGCTAGCTCCCAGGGGTTTCGGCGGTGATTGAGCCGGAAAAAACCTAAAACCCTATCAGGGATTGAAACAAGAAAAGCCCACGCCGACGGGCCATCAAAATCGCCGGAAAAAACCTAAAACCCTATCAGGGATTGAAACTCCTTCCCTTCTCCGGGGCGCGTTCCCTCTGGGCTTTTTCGCCGGAAAAAACCTAAAACCCTATCAGGGATTGAAACAATCAGGCAACTCTGACAGGAACGCGGCTATCCAAAGCCGAAAACAACCTAAAACCCTATCAGGGATTGAAACTATGGGTCAAGCTAGTTAGCGCTTGAATGGCAAGTGTACGCCGAAAACAACCTAAAACCCTATCAGGGATTGAAACGCCAAATCCCTTCAAGATTGTTGCGAGAATATTGAAGCCGAAAACAACCTAAAACCCTATCAGGGATTGAAACTTGTATCTTCCGAGCGAATCTTCCTGCCAATCTGGCCGAAAACAACCTAAAACCCTATCAGGGATTGAAACATTGGTGTAGAGCCAGGATAGGCGATGAGTGCAGACGGCCGAAAACAACCTAAAACCCTATCAGGGATTGAAACAACCCCTAAAGCATACTACTTTTAATACTACTTTTGCCGGAAAAAACCTAAAACCCTATCAGGGATTGAAACCCAGCACTTCCTACACTCTCGCCACACTCTCGTAGCCGGAAAAAACCTAAAACCCTATCAGGGATTGAAACCTTTTATACTATGGCAAGTGAACTAAAAAATCAAGCGCCGGAAAAAACCTAAAACCCTATCAGGGATTGAAACATAGAAGCAAAAGCGAAACTGGTTGCGCTTTTGCCAGAGCCGGAAAAAACCTATTTCCCCATCTAGGGCTTGAAAGACCCAAACTACAAAATTATTGGCTCAAAAATAGACCTCTCCTCTCTCTTTCTATCTCCTCCCATAACCTCAAGCAATCGATCGACTACGCGCCTCCAAGTAAAATTTTCAGCCACAAAAGCCGGGCCCGCAACCCTCGCTTTCGCAGCCAATCCAGGCTGTTCGATCGCCCTTTGCATCAAATCAGTCAAATGTTCCCACTCAGGAGCTAATATAAATAAGGTTTCCCCGTCACTTACCACACTCATAAATTTACTTTCAATCCGCAGTGCAAAGTCCGATCGCGTAAAATCATCTGTAGGGCCGCCCGCCGTGCAAATAACCGGCAAACCGCAAGCTGCAGCTTCCAACACCGGCAGATTAAAACCTTCTGCCAAATAGGGAGAAACATAAACATCTGCTGCTTGGTAAAACTCAGCTATTTGAGCAAAAGATAGCTGGCTACCAGTATAAATTAATCTTGGTAAAACCCTCGCTCTTTCCGCATCGTTGAGCACAACTCGGCAGGCTTGGGCAATCTCGTCTCTCGACGGATAAAGCAGTTCAGAACCTTTTAAAACTAATCTCGCATCGGGATATTTGTCAACTACCGCAGCGAAGGCTTTTAATAAAGGGCGAATACCTTTGCGATCGGTTTGTCCTCCGATGTTTAAAAATATAAAATAGTTTGACCAGCCCAAGCTTTGGCGCAGTGATTGACGCCGATCGCCCGCAGCAGGATAATAAATCTGAGGATCGACTCCCAAAGGTACAACGGCAATGCGATCGGCCTCAACTCCGCTGCGAATTAAGCCGGCTTTTGACCACGCCGACGGTGTAATAATTTTCGTTTCTGAGTTAACCGGAGTTTGGGCGATCGACTTAACACCCATCGCCTGTAATACTGAACTCGTAACAATCCCCCATTCTGTGGCTGCAAATACCCAAGTTTGAGCGCTGCTGGATGCCGAGAAGTCCCACGGGCAGTACATTCGCAGGGTAACATCCGCTGACTGATTTACCCCAGGGCTCTTAATGCTGCGAAGTAATGTTTCATTTGGGCGATCGAATAAACTAATTTTCGTCTCCCAAGCTGGGTCAATGTAGGGCATATCGCGGTGGAAAAGCTCAATTTGTCCTCGCGGGCGAGCGAGCATTTCCAGCAGTTGAAATTGATTGGCTACGCAATAGGAATGATAAATAAAACGCCAGCCTTCAACAATAATCTGCAATTCAAAACTCCCGCTTTTGGAATTAAAAATTCACCTAATAATCAGCAACTGGTAATTAGTAATTAGCTAGCAAAAATTACCAATTACCAATTACCAGAAAGAAGAGGTTTACAGCCAGAACCCCGATCAGGAGAAATTAAAAGAAGACTGTTCATTACTCCAATCCTCTTCCTTCCAGGTAGATGTCGGTATCCCAGGTCAACTGTCAACTGTCAACTGTCAACTGTCAACTGTCAACTGTCAACTGTCAACTGAACAATTCCTTACTTAATCACTTGCCAATCCATAATCCGCCATTGTCCCTCTTGACGGATCAAGTCGTAGCGCACCCGCAGGTTTTCATTGCGCGAAGAAACGAGTTGAGAACGATCGAACACTTCGGCTTTTTCCGAGACTTGTGCTTCTACTTGGGCGCGATCGGGATTAGTCGGATTTGTGGTAACTCCATTAACTTGCAGCTTGTGTACATAACGCTGGTGCGCGTTGTTACGCTGTTGAGCTTCTGCCATCAATTGCCAGCGAGACAAAGCCGGTTCTGTGAGAACTCGCCTTAATTCTTCGACAGCGTGATTGGGGCCCAAAGCCGCTGCTTTCGCCGATAGCCAGCCTTGAACTAAGTCTTTTGCTGCTACCTCATTGATTTCTCCCGACACTGCGCCTGCAGCGCTCGGCTCTGGGGCCGCGGCCACGGCAGGGATTTCCAGCGGCGGTTCTTCCAGGCGGACGAGGGCTTGCTCTCCTTGGAGGGGGCCCGATAGGGCTTGCATCGCGCTAGCCAAGAGACTGAGTATTAACCACAAAAGTAACAGGCTCACGACACCTGCGACTAGAAACAAAGCCAGCCTGTTTGGAGGCATGGACTTGACTTGGGCGGTAATTTCTGCTGCCTTGGTGCGCGCTCGATCGGCAAAATCGCCCTTTAGCCCTTTGCCGGTTGCTCCGCTTCGCCCTGAATGTTGGCGTCTGCGATGTTTGGAAGTCGATTCTGCTGGGTGTGGCACTGTCGCTATCGGGATAGACACGGGGGCAACAGCGCTAGGCGCGGCCACCGTTGCCTGGGATTTCGCGCCCGAAGCTGCGGTGGAAGCGTCGCCCGGTACGGGGGTCAAGGTGACTGTACTGGCTCCCTGCTTGGCTGTGGGTGGCTGTGCCGGTATGGCAGCGGGCGATCGGCCTGCTGTCGGTTGCAGTCGCCCTGGCTGCTTGCCGGCGCGGGGCTGCACGACGACCCATTCGTTGGCGGTTTCTGCGTCCTGTGGCAAAGCTTCTAGGTAAGCTTGTACTTTCGGGTCAGCAAAGTAGTCTTTCAAGGACACTGACTCGTTGGCCAAGTCGCGGAAGTGGGGAAACACTTCTTCTTGTAGCCAATGTTCGGCGTACAAGCACAATCCGGGCAACAAGTCGGGTGAATCTTGGGAATGTTCGCGAATGAAGGCCAGGGGTTCTTTTTCCGAACTCAGTTCGAGGGCTCTGCTGGCTTCTTCTGTTTGGCCCAGCAGCAGGGAACAGACGGCTTTTTCCAGGTGAACGTCTTGGCGGCGACCGAGCTGCATCAGCATCAGCTTGGCGCGACGGATCATCGATGGCTGTCTGGCGGCAAATCCTTGGGCTAACAGGGTGTAGACCGAGAGGTAAGTGGCGACTGCGGAGGGGCGGCCGGCTTCGGCTTCAAATAGCGCCTGCTGCTCGCTGCTGGTTAGGTGTTTACGCATTTGCTGCACGAACCGGAGGAAGTCTTCTATTCCTAAACCGGATCGATCGTCTCCCGAACCGTCGATACCGCCTCGTTCTTGAAGCATTTCTCGCAGGATTTCCAGTCCCTTGCGACGCTCGGCGACTTTTTCTTCGGGAAGCGATAATAGCTCTAAAATGTTGTACGGACGGAGTTTGTATATGTCGGCTTGCATTTCACCCCTCACGCTTGCAAATAGGCTTTCGCGCAGCAGCAATTCTTGACCTGCTTCTAATGATTTTGCGGCATTTTCGTACTGACCTTGCTGCCACTGTTCGCGGCCGAGTTCTAGACAGGCAAGGCTGACGGTTAAAACTATATCTGGCCTCACGAGCTGAGGGTCGCCGAAACGACCTTCTGCGATCGCGATGCTGCCATTGTTAAGATACGGGCGACCCAGCTTCTGTACGAGTTCGTATTCTCCCAGTTCTTGCAGTATGAGCAGGGCTCCTACGAATTGGTTGTCATCGATTTCAATACTTGGAGTGTGGGGGTCGGGAGCAGCCTCTAAAGCCTTGGACTCTGCCGGAGCGGTTTCTCCTGCGTCTTGCAGGAAGGTGGCCGGGCCTGCTGAGGTTTTTGACCTCTGGTGCTTGGCTTCCTGTGCGGCTTCCGACTCTCGATCGTAAGTTTTGGCTAAAAAACTGGCATCGTAAGCTTTGCGCCCCTCTGAGTCTGACAGAACGGCGCAGGCTTCATCGAGCAGTTGTTTGCGGGCGACGATCGCAACTTCGGAATACTCCCTGCGCGGAAGCTGTAAAGTTCGATCGCGGTGAGCCTGCTGCAACTGTTCGGCAGTAGCTTGAATCGGTAGACCCAAAATCCGGTAGTAATCTAGTGGAATTAACACTGTCCACTTCCCCAAAGCGCTAGCAACTGAATTAGCCTATCTTAAGTGAGATACTCCCGCAAACCAAATCAAAAATTCTGGTGTTGGCTTCCAACCACCTAATTCACGGTATGTTGGAGTTACCGTAGAGATCCTCTGATTTTTTTCCCTCTACAGCGTTTTACAGTGAGGAAAATGGAAAGCCCCACTGCCCCTGAGCTAAATGAGTTGTTTGACTCTTGAGCATTTTCGGGTTTGAGAGTAATGGAATTATATCATTGGTTGGCATGGGGTTTGGATGGGAGTTGGTTCTCCGAGTCCGGGCAATCCGCCCCGATGGCCAAACTCATTTTAACAATTGGTGAAGTGCTGCACAGCAAAGGTGCGATCGTTTTCTGCTGCGGTTGTGTCCCATCTCGGTTTAAATTTAGATGTCTAGGAAGCCGATCGTCGGGTATTAATTATTTATGGTTCAGGAACGGACTTTACCAGTTTTTGACGCGCAAAGCGTAACCATTTCTCGGGATGAGGGCTTGATGCTCTACGAGGATATGGTCTTGGGGCGCTATTTTGAGGACAAGTGTGCTGAGATGTACTACCGGGGCAAAATGTTTGGTTTTGTCCACTTGTACAACGGTCAGGAAGCTGTGTCTACTGGCGTGATTCGATCGATGCGCCGGGATGACACTGATTACGTCAGCAGCACCTACCGCGATCACGTTCACGCTTTGAGCGCGGGCGTCCCGGCGCGGGAGGTAATGGCGGAGTTGTTCGGGAAGGAAACTGGTTGCTCGAAAGGCCGCGGCGGTTCGATGCACATGTTTTCGGCGGAACACCGACTGTTGGGAGGTTATGCTTTTGTGGCTGAGGGGATTCCTGTAGCTACGGGGGCGGCTTTTCAATCGAAGTACCGCCGCGAAGCTTTGGGGGATGAGAGTTCCGATGGCGTGACTGCTTGTTTTTTTGGCGATGGTGCTGCAAATAACGGGCAGTTTTTTGAGTGTTTGAACATGGCGGCTTTGTGGAAGTTGCCGATTATTTATGTTGTGGAAAACAACAAATGGGCGATCGGGATGGCCCACGAGCGAGCTACTTCTGACCCGCTGATTTACAAGAAGGCTCATGCTTTTGGCATGGCTGGTTTTGAGGTTGATGGGATGGATGTTTTGGCGGTGCGGGAAGTGGCGAAGGAAGCTGTGGCGCGGGCGCGAGCCGGCGAGGGGCCGACTTTGATTGAGGCTTTGACTTATCGCTTTCGCGGCCATTCTTTGGCCGATCCTGATGAGTTGCGTTCTAAGGAAGAGAAGGAATATTGGTTCCCCCGCGATCCGATTAAGAAGTTGGCTGCTGAGTTGATCGATCGAACTTTGGCGACTGCTGAAGAATTGAAAGAGATCGATAATAAAATTCAAGCAGTAATTGACGATGCAGTGGATTTTGCTGAGAAAAGTGCCGAGCCAGATCCTAGCGAATTGTATCGGTTTATCTATGCAGAAGATGAGTAAGCTGTTGTGCATTTAACTTGTATGTTTAGGGCGGGCAGGATGCCCAACCCCTACTCCCCACAAGAGTGATATATCCCCGTAGGGACACGGCGAAAGCCTTTGTCCCTACTGCACTTCCTAAACCAGAAATACGCTGTAATATCAAATCCGTTAGCATCGGAATAGTAAATCCGAGTTCACTGTTCACTGTTCACTGTTCACTGTTCACTGTTCACTGTTCACGGCGTCAACAGTCAACCGTCAACCGTCAACATAATTACGGTGTAACCGGAAATGATATAAGACTTACGTACAAACTTTACTTGTAGGGTGTGCAGTGCGAACCTTACAACCATCAATTACGACTAGAATCAAAGGTAGACTGTCTAGACGAAAAGAGGCGATATGATAAATCTCGATCGCGATCTAACTCAAGCCAGCAAAAATATGGGTGCAGTTCGAGCCAAAGTCAAGCTAACGAATGCCATTGATGAAGAGTTAGTCAAGAGAGGATTGCTCAATCCAAATCTGTTGCGCGTGTACGAAGCAGAAGCACTGATAGATACTGGTGCAGTACGCACAGCTATTCCTGTAGAAGTCTGCGAACACCTCGGCTTAAGAATTCGGAGTCAAGAAATAGCAAAATATGCCGATGGCAGACAAGAAACAGTGGGATTAACAGGGCCTGTTATCATTGAAATAGAAGGGCGCGAGACAATTGAGGCGGCAATGGTTTTAGGCGATATGGTGCTAATCGGTCAAACTGTGTTAGAAACTTTAGATTTGCTAGTAGATTGCAAAAATCAGCGTCTAGTTCCCAATCCCGAAAATCCCGAAAGACCTGTATTGAGAGTTTAATACTCCATCCCGCTTAAATACCTCCTTGATTTATGGGGTTTCAACCGCCTTGAACCTTTCTTAGTATTAATTAATTAAATAGCTAAAATATATCGTGTTATATAAATATATAATTCAGTTATTAAATTCGTATTAAATTGTTGGATAGCTGATGGTAGTTGGTAATGATTAAACTCAAAACTTGAATATGTGGCTGCAAAGTCCGTCAAGAAACTTAGGGTTTAATTATTGCGAAATAAATCGACAGAAAAAGGTAAGGCTCGGCTCGCCGGAACCTGTGGAATTAAATTTTTTTGATATTGATTTTCATGAACGCTTAATGATACCGCAACTGCGGTATAGCGGTTCTCAAGCGTTGTGAGGTATGGGGGCTTTGTCCTATACCTATGCCCTATGCCCACGGAGGCCTATGCCCTATGAGAACCTCATGTTACTGAGACAGGCTATATAACATTTTATACCAGGTGTCAACTCCCGCAAACTACCGCAAGATTACCCGATCGCCCATCCTGTATATCGCAGCAAATGCAGCGCCACCCCCAACCCGCAAATCTCCCTTGCAGAAAGTAGCACAAACGTGATACGGTATAAGCTTGTGTCCAAATAACACCAGTTCATGCCAAAACTCAAAACTCGCAAAGCAGCCGCAAAGCGCTTTAGAGCGACCGGCAGCGGTAAAATTGTGCGCCGTAAAGCTTACAAAAGCCACTTGCTACAGCACAAAAGTTCAGCTCGCAAAAGCCGTCTATCTAAGCTGGTCGTCATCGACGAAACCAACGATGCTAACGTGCGGTTAATGCTTCCATACTTGTAAAGTTTAACGGAAATTAAAGATGACACGGGTAAAACGCGGTAATGTCGCCAGAGCGCGCCGCAAAAAAATTCTCAAATTAGCCAAGGGTTTCCGAGGCGCACAGTCGAAACAGTTCCGCACAGCTAACCAACGGGTGATGCAGGCCCTGCGTAACGGTTATCGCGATCGCAAAAAACGCAAACGTGATTTCCGCCGCCTGTGGATTGCTCGGATCAATGCCGCATCGCGCCAGCACGGCACGAGCTACAGCAGACTGATCGGCAACATGAAAAAAGCCAACATCGAAATCAACCGCAAAATGCTGGCACAAATGGCGATCATTGACCCGGCAACATTCGGTAAAGTGGTGGAAATGGCTAATCGAGCCGGAGCCTGAAATTTAGCTGGATTTTCAGAATGCACAAAGCAGAAGTAAGAAAGATTTAACTGTCTGCCAGAGAAGGAAAACTCCTGATGAATTTAGGAGGTTGAGACTAACTTTCCTTCTTTGTTCTTACTTCTGGATTTTTGCTTTTTCAGAAATCGCGATCGGGCCGGTCGATCGCTATTTCCTTGTTTTTTATACAGTTACAGAGGCAAATCTCAGAGATTGCTAGCGCCTTAAAATAAATAAAACCTTCCACAGACATACCTAAATTTAAGAAAAACATGGATAGTAATTTGCTCATTGTTTACCTGACAGTCCTGCTCGCTATACTCGGCAGCAGTTCCTGGTTTGTGGTGCGCCAGATTCTCAAAACTCGGAAGCTGGAAATGTCTCTGGAACGCTTAGAAAATAAGCTGACAGTAGAAAAAGGAACAGCACAGGAATACTACGAATTAGGAAGTATCTATCTAGATAAGAAGCTTTACTCCCAGGCGATCGTACTGTTTCAAAAAGCCCTGAAAGCCAAAGACTTAGAAGGCGAAGAAAATCAAGCTGTTATATACAACGCCCTCGGTTTTGCACACTTCGGCCAAGAACAGTACGACATCGCGATCCGCCAGTACAAAGAAGCTCTGAAGTTGCAGCCAGAATACGTTACATCTCTCAATAATCTGGGTCACGCCTACGAGCGCAAGAAATTAACCGCTCAAGCCTTGGAAATGTACGAACAAGCTCTCGCCTGCGAGCCAGACAATACCACGGCCAAACAGCGAGTAGAGTCTCTTCGGAAACGTTTGGTAATCTATAATTGAGCGCCCCTGTTAGGAGCAATAGAGATCCCGCAAACCTGGTTTCATTCAGAAACCGGGTTTTTTCTTAACATAGTCCAAGATACTAAACTATCCAACACATTAATGCGTTAGTTTTTAAGAACAGGAATTCCAAGTGAAGCTCGATCACACACCGTCCCAGCACTTTAAATTACTGTCAAAATAAAAGCAGTACCTGCAACGCCGGTCAGTCCTAAACAATAGAAGGAGGAGAACGTAGTGACATCAATTCTCGTTGTCGAAGATTCGTGGTTGACTCGCAGGGTAATCTGCAAAATCCTGCGAGCAGAAGGATACGAGACTTGGGAAGCATCCAGCGGCCCAGAAGCTCTAGAACTGCTCGGCACTAAAACCCCAAACTGTATGCTATTAGACCTGCTGATGCCGGAAATGGAAGGTAGGGAAGTCCTGCAAGCCATGCGCGATCGAGGATATAAAATTCCAGTGATCGTAATTACCGCAGACATCCAAGCAAGCACCCGCTCCGAGTGCATGGAACTCGGAGCCCTGGCAGTCATTCACAAAATGCCCAACTCAGACGAACTAATCGGGTGGATCAAAAAAGCTCTTAGTGTCAGCGAGGAGAGCACACAATGAAATTAAGCACTCGACAGCTCGATGCTTTGCAGGAACTCGTCAACATCGGGATCGGTCAAGCCGCAGGGGTTTTGAACGACATGATCGACTCCCCGATTCGCTTGCAAATCCCCTACCTTCAAATCCTGACTCCCATCGACGTGGAAGAAGAGTTAGAGCAACACCTCAACGGCGAGCAAATCGCCGCTGTCCAGCTCAAATTCACAGGCTCCTTTGGAGGCATTGCCCAGCTAGTCTTTCCCACAAACAGCGCTGCCCTGCTGGTGACAATGCTTACAGGGGAAGAAGCTGGAACTCAGGATCTCGATTCAGTCAAAATTGGTACGCTAAGTGAAGTGGGAAATATTGTAATTAATGGGGTCATGGGTGCAATCAGCAACGTACTTCAGCAGCGCCTGAACTATTCAATTCCCACTTATAGTGAAGGGACGATTGCTAGTTTGCTGATATCTGGCGGTTTAGCTACTGATACAGTTGTTTTATTAGCCCAGACCAGTTTCATGATTGAAAGGCTTCACATTGAAGGAGATATCATTCTTATTTTCAATGTTAATTCCTTTGACACCTTGTTGACTGCTATCAATCAACTTGCCGGGGGTCTATGATTGAGGAGAGCAAAAGTATTAAGGAAAAGTTTGGGGTTCTCGACAGCGTACCAGTCGGCGCCTGCTTGCTGCAAGATGATTTTGTGGTGCTGTTTTGGAACACTTGTCTGGAAGAGTGGACTAAAATTCCCCGCAGCCAAATATTGGGAACAAAGATCACAACCCATTTTCCTCACCTGAGTCAGTTAAAGTACGCCACTCGCTTCAAGCAAATCTTTGCAGGAGGCCCGCCAACAATTTTTTCTTCTCAAATTCACAAACACCTGATTCCGGCAACTTGGCAAGACGGCCAGCAGCGAATTCAGCAAACTACTGTGACTGCTGTGCCGGCACTGGAGGCTGGCATTGAAGAACAGGAGATTAGAGACTGGATTCTCCATACTCTTGAGTTGGAACCAGACGGTACTGTCGGCTCCCGATCATCAAGAAGTGCTTTTTTGTCTAGGGAATCTCCACCCTCAGCTTCGTCATCAATATGGCCGGGGGTCAATGCCCCATCGTTCTACGCGCTGCTGGTGATTCAAGACGTGACCGACCTCACCCATCGCATCCAAGCTTACCGCACAATGCGGGATCAAGCTGTGGAAGAAGTGCAAGTGCGTCAGCGGGTGGAGGAAGAATTGCGATCGAGCCAGCATTTCATCCAGCAAATTGCTGACGCGGCGCCTTATTTGCTCTACATCTACGATTTGACCGAACAGCGCAACGTCTACGTCAACGGTCAAGCTTCTAAATTGCTGGGCTACACTCCCCAAGAAATTTTACAGATGCAAACTGCTTTGTACTCCAGTTTGGTGTACCCAGAAGATTTGCCGAGGCTCAAAGCCCACCAGAAAAAATTTCCCTCGACTCAAGACGGGCATATTTTGGAGTTGGAGTATCGGCTCAAACATCGATCGGGCGAATGGCGCTGGTTTCGCTGCCGCGACCAAGTTTTCGCCCGCACAGCCGACGGCTGCCCCAAACAAATTTTCGGCACCGCTCAAGATATCACCGAGTACAAACGGGCACAAGAGGCGCTGCGGCAGCAGAACGAACGAGAACTGCTGATGGCGACGATTACTCAGCATATCCGCCAGTCTCTGGATTTGGGTGAAGTGCTCAGCACGACAGTGACAGAAGTGCGTCAGTTCCTTCAGGCTGATCGAGTGATGATCGTCCGCTTCAACCCCTGTACGGGCAGTGTCTGCGCCACCCCGGCGACGGGGGCGGTAACAGTGGAATCCGTAGCTGCCAACTGCAAGCCGATGTTGGGAGAAACCCTGGAAAAATTCTGTTTTGACCAGTTCTATCTCGAAGCGTACCAACATCGGGCGATCCGACCGATCGCCGATGTTTTGGCAGCGGATTTGCCGCAATATCAAATTGACTTGCTCGCACAATTCGCGGTGAGAGCTTATTTGGTTGTGCCTTTAGTGCAAGGAGATGAGTTGTGGGGGCTGCTGATGGCCCACCAGTGCAGTCCCCGGCAGTGGATGCAGTTGGAAGTAGAGTTGCTGTCTTCTCTGGCCACCCAGTTGGCGATCGCCATCAAGCAAGCAGAACTCTACCAGCAGTTGCAAGCAGCCAACCTCAAGTTAGAGCGCTTGGCTACTTCGGACGCACTCACGCAGCTAGCAAACCGCCGGCGGTTCGATCAGTATTTAGAAATGGAGTGGCGTAGACAAGCGCGGGAACAAACGCCCATGTCCCTGATTCTCTGCGATATTGATTCTTTTAAAAGTTACAACGATACTTACGGGCATCAAGGCGGGGATGAATGTTTGCGACAAGTCGCCGGGGCGATCGCCAATGCAGTCAATCGCCCCGCCGATTTAGTAGCTCGCTACGGAGGCGAAGAATTTGCCGTTATTTTGCCAAATACCTCGATTCAAGGCGCAGTGATCGTAGCCGAACACATACAGCTCACAATCGCAGCTTTGCAGCTTCCGCACGCTGGTTCTCAGGTGAGCGAGTACGTCACTCTCAGCCTGGGCGTAGCGAGTATTGTTCCTGGATCTGAATCGGGAGCCGAAATTCTGATTGCCGCAGCCGACCAAGCCCTGTATCAAGCTAAACGACTTGGGCGCGATCGTATCCAACTTTACCAGCCCGATCCTGCTGGCAAGGCGAATGGCACAGGCACTTCGATACTTCCTGTAGATTTTTCTCTCCCAAACACTAATTTACCATCTCCCACAAGCGCTTGACAAATTGCCATATTTGTGAATTCTGAGTATTTATAGCACTCCACAAAAAAAATGCCACTGTAAGCCCGTGAGCCAAACCCTGATATCCCTCTTCTGTCACTCTGCGGATTAAAGAAGTAAGAAATAAGCCAGCTCATATATAAAAATAAAAGGGTTGGAATTGATTTATTGGATCAATTAAATCGTTGAACCCAATCAGTGACATCACTCCGACCTGAAGGTACGGAGCTTCTAAGAATCACTTCTTAGATTTCCTAGTTGTTCCCTTGCGGGTT